>JAPOPJ010000271.1 GCA_026712925.1 Nitrososphaerota archaeon | reverse complement strand
TATCAAAAAAACTCCTCTATAACAGCGCAATTCTAAGCACTGTAATGAAGACTGATATTGAAATCATACTCAAGTATTAGAATCATATTTCACACTATGACACACCTGACTAAATCATACCTAAAACCCTTCTGGAGGTTTTTGTACAAAGACATTACATACTAGCGCATCTGTCTTGGAGTCTCGATACTGAACATTACAGGATACGAATTTTCCCTTTAATGCTTTTTCTAAATCTGCCTGCGTAGGGTCATGATATTGTGGATTCTCTGGATTATCTATCTTTGATATTATTATCTTTTCAGACTTGCCATATTCCTCTTTGTTGTCTTTTCTAAAATGAGATACTATAATTTCAAATGCATTATGTGCAAGGATTCCAACAACTGGACCTGCTATACCATCACCCAATGTGTATCCCCTGCAAATTATTGCCTGCCTGCAATCTTTGGTATAACCTCTGGAAGCAAATCTTTCTCTCTTGCCATCTCAAAGAATTTTCTAATGGCCTTCTCCCCGTCATTGCCCATATTTACAGTCACGTCATTTACGTACATTTTTACAAATTTTTCAATCAAATCTCTTGGCTTGTCTCTACTATACCTCATGGCATAGTCCATTGCCTCATTCATGTTTGCTCTACCATACTCTATTGATTCTTGCAAGTGTTTGTCAAACTTGCTAATTACATCCTCTCCAAGGCTGGTCTTTATCACATTAACTCCGAGCGGAACAGGTAGGCCACCGGTGGTCTTGTCCCACCATTTCCCTACATCTAGTATCTTTACAATTTCTTCTTGTTCGTATGAGAGCTGTGTCTCATGAATTATCAGGCCAGCATCTACCTTGCCATCTTTTACTGCTTTTGGAATGTCACTAAATTGCATCTCTACATAATCAAACTTTCCAATCATTAACTGTAATAATAAAAATGCAGATGTCATTTTTCCAGGTATGGCTATTTTGCATTTTTTTAATTCTTCCATATTGATTAATTTTCTTGCAGTAACTATGGGGCCGTAATTTATGCCAAAACTTCCCCCGCTTCTAAGGATTGTATATCCTGGTGTGTATGCGCACGCATGGACTGATACTGCCGTAACATCAAGCTCGCCTGTTGTTGCCTTTATGTTTAATTTTTCAATATCCTCAATGATATGATTTATGGTAAAACCGGGCGGGCTTAACTTACCTGTAAACATGCCATAAAACATGAATGCATCATCAGAGTCCGGGGTGTGCCCGACTGAAATTTCCACATGTTCCCTCTATGGCATCGTTATAAAAATCAAAACTCTACTATGTTCAAACCTTCTACAGATACAAAATTCTGATGTATTTACATAGTATGTAATCTGGTATGATGTAGTGTGATATGATGAAATGCTCATCAGAGCATACTATCCAATGCCTCGTACATTGTGGCATGTTTATCATATTTTGACTTTTCAAAGAATATCTTAGTCCATATCTTTCAGATGTGTGCTGTTTTGATATTGTATGACTAGGTGGTAAGATATCTAGTAGGTAAAAAAGACTGCCATACACTTGAAGGATATAGAAAATATGGCAATAAGGTAATGATAAATTTCTCACAAGGTTTAATAGATAAAGAAATTTGTGCCGATTATGGTCAAATTCAAGTCCACAAATGATGTACTCAAAATCATTAAAAACAAAGAGCAGATCAGAAACTTTGGTGTAATTGCCCATGTGGACCATGGTAAAACTACCATGAGTGACAGCCTGCTTGCATACTCTGGAATAATTGCCCCCTCTGCGGCAGGAAAGGCACTTGCAATGGACTTTGACAAGGAAGAACAAGAGCGAGGAATTACCATATACCAGGCAAATGTAACACTGCACTTTACGCAAAAAGACAAAGAGTATGTCATTAATATGATTGACACTCCAGGACATGTGGATTTTAGCGGTAGAGTGATTAGAAGCCTAAGGGCAATTGATGGTGCAGTTGTAGTATGTGATGCTGTAGAGGGTATAATGACGCAGACTGAGACTGTGACCCGTATGGCACTAGAAGAGAGGGTAAAACCTGTACTATTCATAAACAAAGTCGATAGGCTCATCAAAGAGCTAAGACTGACACCTGAAAAAATGCAAGAGACGCTTGCAGGTGTGGTATCAAACTTTAATCAGCTAGTAGAGACGTATGCAGAACCAGAGTATCGAGAAAAATGGAAGGTATCAATTCAGGATGCTAGTGTTACATTTGGCTCTGCAAAGGATAGATGGGCAATCAATATTGACCTGATGAAAGAGAGAGGAATAACATTCAAGGATGTAATTGATGCATATCAAAATGAGAGTGTCTCTGATCTTGTTGAAAAGACACCGCTTGCAGATGCTGTATTGGGAATGGTGGTAAAGCATCATCCGCCTCCACATGTTGCCCAGACATACAGGATACCTCAAATTTGGAAAGGTGACCTAAACTCTGATGTAGGTAAGGCGCTTTTAGCATGCAGTGATGATGGCCCGACAATAATGATGATTGTAAATATGGTTTTGGATCCCGCAGCAGGTCCGGTAGCTATAGGGAGATTGTTTTCTGGCACAATAAAAGATGGCCAGACAGTAAATATCATTGATGAAAAGCGAGAGGGACGTGTACAGTCAGTAAACTTTTTCATGGGGAATCAAAGAGAGCAGGTAGGTGAGCTTGGCTCAGGTAATATCCCTGCATTGCTTGGACTTACCGATGCTAGGGCAGGAAATACAGTATCTACAATAAAGGGAATACAAATGTTTGAGGGTGTAAAGTATGTCTCTGAGCCAGTAGTTCAAGTTGCAGTAGAGCCAAAACATCCAAAAGATTTGCCAAAGCTAGTCGAAGTTCTCAAACAGCTTACAATTGAGGACCCAAATTTAGTAGTAAAAATTGATGAGGAGAGTGGTGAGACTATTGTTGCTGGTATGGGGGTATTGCATCTAGATGTTGCAACGCACAGAATACAAGATGCTAAAGTAGAGATTATAACTTCAGAACCACTCATAAATTATCGAGAGACTGTAAAGGGAAATTGTGATGCTATAATGGCAAAGTCACCTAATCGTCACAACAAAATATTCATGAAGGTTGAACCACTAGAGCCCGAGATTGCACACATGCTTAGAACAGGTGAGATTAGTGATATGAAAGACAAAAAAATAGTCTCTGATTTGCTCAAAGGTGCAGGCTGGGATACTGATACCATAAAACGAGTGATGCGGTATGACTCTCGTGGTAATGTACTGATAAATGGCACCAAGGGAGTTCAATTTGTGCAAGAATCTACTGACTCTATAAACTCTGGATTTGATGATGTCATGAAGGAAGGACCACTTTGCAAAGAACAGATGCGAGACTGTAAGTTTATCTTTACACACTTTGTGCCTCACGAGGATACTGCACACCGAGGACTCTCACAGCTTGGACCGGCATCAAGACGTGCATGTTTAGGTGCATTGCTAACTGCCGGGACTACAGTTTTAGAGCCTGTTCTTGCAATAGAGGTAAGAGTGCCTACGGATCTTGTAGGTAATGTGGCTACCGTACTATCAGGCAAACGTGGTAAGGTGCTAGATATGGTACAAAAGGGTGCAGCTAGTATTGTAACAGGTGAGATACCTGCATCTGAGACATTTACACTCTCTGAGGAGATGCGAGGCCAGACAGCAGGACGTGCTACATGGAATACCTCATTTAAGGAATGGTCTGAGGTTCCAAAGTCAATACACGCAAGTGCAATTGCTGATATTAGAAAGAGAAAGGGACTAGCACCTGATGTACCTGGTGCTAGTGAGTTTATCGATAGAGAGTAATATGCTGATTTTTATTCATGTGGATTTGCTTTAATTATTTCATGACATTTTTGTAATTGTGTGATATAATCAGGGCGTTTGTTGTATGATTGTATTTTCAGGTATGGAAAATATCTCTGTTAATATGACCTCTGGTAGGGTTTGTATCAGATTCAAACTAGTCATGTTATATTCTAAACATTCAAGCTAAACATGTTTTTCATGTGTGTATGATAAAATGATTGAGGAGAAGTGCTAGTTGTCACTTTATAAACTTGAATAGTTATGCTTTTTAATATCACGTTGAATTAATAAAACGACCAAATTTGTCAAAGAAAAACAACAATGATAAACTAAAGATCTATGATAACTCTGATGGTTCAATAGTAAAGTTGGAAATATACGATGAATATGACAAGTTAAAATCAAAAACTACATACACTGATAGTTCTAAAGGGTTAGAGGATTTGTTAGACTATTATGAAGACAACAATCCAAAATCTGAGATTTACTACAATCCTGATGGTTCTAAGGAGCAGGTTTTTTACGAGTATTATGAGGATGATAATTTAAAATCTGAGACTTTTTACAACTCTGATGGTTCTAAAGTGCAAGATTTTTACGAGTATTATGAGGATGATAATTTAAAATCTGAGACTAGATACAATCCTGATGGTTCAATAGAGAAGCGGTATTTGTACGAGTATTATGATGATGGTAATGTAAAATCTGAGATTACTTTCAACTCTGATGGTTCCATGACGCAGGATTTGTACGAGTATTATGAAAATAATAATGTAAAATCTGAGACTACATACAACCCTGACGGTTCTAAAACGAAACAAAGATTGTACGATAAAGATGATAATATAAAATCTGAGACTAGATACAATCCTGATGGTTCTAAAACGAAACAGAATTTGTATGATACAGATGGCAATCTAATATCTACAATTACATACAATCCTGATGGTTCAGTAAAACAAAAAAAGAAAATCAAGGTTTAAGAGTTTTTAAATTATATATGATGACGCTCTCAAATTTGATGTTGTACTAGTTTGATCCTGACTGCTCCCCTGTACAATATATGGCAAAAAATGTAGCGATGTGTGGACAAAGAAGTGGCAAAGTCGTGACTTTTCTTTAGATATCACTGCATCATATCATATCATATCACTTTACATGTAAACAAAGAAGTGGCAAAGTCGTGACTTTTCTTTAGATATTGTACTTATTCATACCACAGTTATCAGGCACGGGTTTTTATTTAGCAATGATGTGATATTCACATGGGATTATTATACACAAAGTTTTATCTGGACTTTGAGGAAGAAGACTGGAAGCAGGTATCAGTAGAGCCTGCCACTTTTGAAACAATCCATGACGATGTCAGCATTGAGATTAATGATGCCTCCCAAAACTCTTACCGACTTAAATTCAAAAAAGGTGGAAGACTGAACGTTCTACGTGTAGTGGGTAGGTTCCGCCTGACTTGGGATGATGATGATATTAATAAATAAAATATTTGTATGGGGGTGGTTGTGATTTCAAACATGTCACTAAAAGATGATGTATATGGTATGTTACAAAAATTTAATGATGCAGACTCTGAAAGTGTACTTGCCATACTGTTACAGATTCAACCACATCTGAAAAGTAATATCACTCAAAAATATCTAGGTGAAAAGATTCATGCAGTTAAAATGGCAGATACTGAATCTGAGAGAAAAAAAATGTGCAAGGCATTAATTCCATATCTTAATTGGTATGTGCAAGGAAATTAGATACATGTGTTTATTTTGCATTTGGCAGTATTAATTGGCTCTATGTCATTGCTTGCGGCTTTCATGTCTCCAACTAGTTTTACAAAGTATTCATTACCTGTATCTTGAGCCTTTTGTATGTCTGATTTATAGCATGAGAGTGCTTTTTCTAAAAATTTCACATCATTGTATAGTGAATCATATTCTTTTACACCTCTGAGGATATCGTGTATCTTTTCTATCGTACCATCAATTATGGGTATTGTCTTTCTTGCCTCTTGATTGAGTACTGAGGCAAACATGGCAGCAGAGTTTTGCAGCTCTGGGCTTTGTCCTAGTGTTTTTAGTCTTTTTTTGTAGTGATTTAGTGACTTTAGTATGATTTCATACCCACCTTCATGTTTAATGTACGTCCCTCCAAGCCAGAATGATTCACTCAACTATTTTTGTTGAAATGTCGTATTTTTATAATTTCTGAATTGCCATTATATTGTATAATTTAGATGTGTACAGGTATGGTATTATGAATGCATTTTCAAATAAATGGCATCTCTCTGTGAGTGATTCTACAACATGTGCTATGATCAGGATTGTGGGAATGTCAGATTATATCAAAGATGCATGGATATGGGGAATGTCCGATTATATCAAAGATGCATGGATATGATGGTGGGGGGTATTTTGAATGCTGTTTTATGATGTGTCATATATCATGTGTCATATATCATATTATGCCACTATCTGCCAAACGTATCCTCAGGCTGTGGTTGATTCCTGCTAATCAGGTATAGTAGCATGCCTGCAATGAATACTCCTATGCCCATCAGTCCTACAAACGTTCCTGCATGCTTTACTGCGCGTAGTGATTCGTCAATTCCTGGCTTTGTTTGGATGGCGTAAAACAGAACTAGACCAACTACTACCATGATAACCCCTACACAGATTACCTTTACCTCCCCTCTCAATGGTTTTTGTATATTGTTGCCTAAAAAAAACCTTGAAGAAAAGCCAGATTATATGGTCTGCATTATTGTGATTGCATAGATATACTGTAAGCATTTAGGCTAATCCCAACTTGCTAAATTTAAGCACTTTTCATGAAAAAACCCTTACCTACACAATCATATCAGAGTTAAAACGCATAGTAGATACATTCCAAAGAATGGGATAATGTTAGAGTCACACACTCTACTGGTTTACAATTACATCTATTCTAAGCACTTGAAGCAATACGCGGTTCTTTACCAAATTCGGAGCTTTTGCTATTTTGCGCATTTTACCTCGATATGTATATCATGGATGATAAATTTAAGATATTTTGGATTATTTAGCAACTTCAAAATGGGTTTTGGGATATAGTATGTGGTTCCTCTTACTGTGTTTGGTGGTATGGATATTGTACTTTGTCATCTTTTGGCCATCCAATCTCCGAATTTGAGTAAAAACCTGTGCGAAATACTATATAAATAGACAAATTTGTCTAAACTTTAAATATATTGCACATATTACTGTATGAACATGCAGGAATCTACATCAATGCTTGAAAAGGCAAGAAGCGCGATCATATTTGCACAGGAGCTGCCCTCAAACCCAATCTATAATCTAAAGAATTTGGAAAATATAGTCAATCTGTCTGCTAGGACCATAAAAAGAAGACTGGCTTGTCTAGAAGATCTGGGGCTGGCAGATTACAGCCGTGGAAAATTTTCAATAAAAAGGGAGGTGATTTCACAACCGTATTTTGTTTTGCAAAATATACTCCCTTCCTTAATGGCGCTCAAAAAAGCCAGAAGGTTTGGACGACATTACAAACCAACTGATGTCAACTTTATGAAAAAACATCTTCCAAAAGACTCCGTCATCACGCTTGATTACAAAGCCTATGAACTAACAAAGTTTCAGACTCCGCTTGATTTGTTTGTCTATGTTGATGATGTGGAAAAAGTCTCCAAGTTTTTAAAGAGCTATGGATTCAGAGAAGGAAAAAGGGGCAATGTGGTGTTATTACCAAAAACTGGCTCGTTTGAAGATTCAGTTGAGAGGATCTTTCTTGACTGTGTGGCAAATGGCGGGCGAAGCTTTCTGGATGCAGCTGCCATCATGCTGACACACAAGGACATGATAAAAACCAAAGTCAGATTTACATGGGATACAATACTAAAAATTCAAGAGGACTTGCCAAGTGAAACCGTTAATTAAAGAAGCAGTGTGCATTTCTCAGGATCTTGGAGATGTCACGTTTGTGGGGGCAGTTGCAGTTATGTTGCATACTGGTGAGCAACGACAATCTCAGGATTTAGATTTTGTTGTTGCCAAACAGATTACAGTTGATGAGTTTTTGGACAAGGGGTACAAAATAGACCTGCAAGGCAAAAAATTTACACCCAGAAACTACAAAGTTGATGTATATCATGAGCGGAACCTAAATGGGATTCCGCTTGATTACATCATAAGGACTGCAACAGCAATTCCCGTAGACAAGAAAGGAACCACCGTTAATACCATCTCTTTGGAGGGCCTAATTATTGCAAAGTATAGGGCAGGTCGCGATCAGGACATTGAAGACCTACAAAGATTGGCTGTTTGCTGTAGTCACAAAATCAACTGGGATGAAGTCAAGTGCCTTGCCAAGTCTGATACAGAGTACTCTGAAATAGAGCAGGCAATCAGTCTTTATCTAACTTGATGATCTTTTTGAGTAATTTAGATTAGATATTCTAAATACTGAAATTAAGAAACACGATATCAGTCATACAAAACAGAACCAATATGTGTTTGGCGAGGACCCTGCTAGAAAAAACTGCGATCATGGATTGAAATTAATACTAGTAAAATTGGTACCATACTGGGGATTGTTGGTGAAAAACAACATACTAATACCAATTTGTGTGGTTTTTGCAGTGGTGGCTATGGCTATTCCTGCCACATCAGAGTCTTTTGCAGATATTATGATAAAAAATTCAATTGAAATACACAGTCCATCAGTTGGTGAGCATGATTTGTTTGGTTCATCTGTTGCACCAATAGGTGATATTAACGGGGATGGCATACCTGATATTGCAGTAGGAGCTCCGGGACACCAAGACAAGACAATTGGAATAGGTGATATCTATCTAATGATGCTTGATGTAGATGGAGCTATACTAGATGGTGGTATAATCGAGATAGCCCTTGGCACTCCAAACGGTCCTGACTCACTTGGACCATACTCTTTGTTTGGTACATCCATTGCAAATATTGGGGATATGGATGGGAATGGCATACCTGATATTGCAGTAGGTGCACCAGGACATCCTACCCATACTCAAAATACTGGTACTGTATACATCATACTACTTGGAAATGGCGGTACTGTTCTGAAAACTATGGAGATAAACTCTGAGACTCCAAATGGGCCCGAATCACTTCAAACTGGTGACTTGTTTGGCACATCTGTTGCAAATATTGGTGATATGGATGGGAATGGCACAGCAGATATTGCAGTAGGTGCACCTGGACATCATGTAGGAGGTATAGCATCTGGTGATGTTTACGTATTACTCCTTAATGCGGATGGCAGTATAATCAGAACAGTTGAGATAAATGCCGATACTCCTAAAGGGCCATTTCTAGAAATCAGCAACAGGTTTGGTGCTTCAGTTGCAGCTGCTGGTGATGTAGATGGGAATGGTACACCAGATATGGTTGTAGGCGCGCCGGGGTATCATGACCGCGGCAACACTACTGGTGATGTGTATGTCATTTTATTTGATGAAAACGTGGCAATCCTAAATACAATAGACATAAACTCTGAAACTCCAAACGGTCCTAATTCCCTTGTAAAGGGTGATTTATTTGGAGAATCAGTTGCATCACTAGGAGATATTGATGGGAACGGTACACCTGATATTGTTGTAGGTGCTCCAGGACATCACACACAAAGTGTAGGAACAGGTGACTTGTATGTTTTATACCTTGAGAGTAATGGTGCAATAAAAAACACTTTTGAAATTAATGCAGATACTCCAAATGGTCCGAATCTTGGCGGCGTGGACTTGTTTGGCTCTTCTGTTGCAATTGTCGGTGATATTAACATGGATGGCATACCAGATTTAGCAGCAGGTGCACCTGGCCCTGAGGTATCAGAGGATTCCACCGGCACTGATGTACTTCACCTCATGATGCTAAATGGTACTATTCTATCTGGTACAATATTTTCAGATGTTAATAATAATGGCAATATGGATGCAGGTGAGCTAGGAATTGCAAATCACAAAATAATTACTTTTAATTTCTCAACTGGAACATTTACAGAACTAATCACCACACCTGATGGCAAATATACCCAGTTCTTTGAGATGCCACCTGGATTGATACTAGTCCAGTCCTCGTACTATCCTCCTGGTACCATTTTATCCTCAGAGAAATGGTACACGTATGAAGCACTTGATGATTATACTGCTAGTGAATTTAATATTGGATTTTATCCCGTACCGGCAGACGAGCTAATCACACTTGATGTCACTACATTTTATGATAATAATAGAAATGGTATAATGGATGATAATGAGAAACCATTTCCAGAAATAGAGATAACTGCATACACATATACAATTGGTCCACTTTCCAGCATATTCACTGATGCAAATGGTGTGGCAACTAGGGCAGACTTGGTTCCAGCAGACTTTCTTGCACAGGTGGTATTACCAGCTGGCTATGAAGCAACATCACCAATCCACACATACCCTAATGGTGTAAAAGTACCAGGTGCACTAATCATTTCTGGCACGTCATTTGATTCCACATATACAATGATGATTGGCCTAGCACCAATATTGCCTGCCTCTGATCGTGGCACCAATGTAGATGTGATAACATTCATTGAGTATAATGATGAGACAACTGCACTATCTGAGGTACAAGATGGTTCATTTGACATGTACTATTACCCCATACCGCGTGACCAAACAGAAGATGGCTTGCCTGAAGGTGTGCAGGGATTTGAGTCTATAGGTGGTGTAACTTATGATTTATTTCTAAACCCTGCTGATGTTGATGATCAGTTCAACCCATTTGCATTCCAAGAGATGCGTTATGCTATTAATTTTCTAGTTGACCGGGAAGAAATAGTACGTGAGCATTTCCGAGGGCATGGCAATATCATGCTATCTGTATTTGGGCCCACGCACAATGACTATCTTTTAGTGTATAAAGACATTGAAAACCTTGGAATCAGATATGATGTAAATATGGCAGACATGATGATAAGCGATGTTCTTGAAGAAAATGGAGCTACAAAGTATGATGGAAAATGGTTGATGGATGATACACAGATAACTGTTAAAATGTTCATACGCAATGATGATTCCATTAGAGATGCAATTGGAAACTCTCTTGCTGAAGAGCTTGTCAGTTTAGGATTTGCAGTGGATATAATTAATGGAAATCTTAATGATGCGTTTAATGTGGTGTATGGTTCAAACCCTGCAAACCTTGATTGGCACATTTACACTGGAGCATTTGGCGGACCTACAGTAACCAAATATGATAATACCAGCATTGCAACATATTATGCACCATGGGGTTCATTTATGCCGGGGCTGAACAACCCTAATTATTGGAACTATGAAAATGAATTTTTGGATGAGACTACTATGAGGATATACAATGAAGAGTACTCCAATAACGCTGAGAGAGCAAATCTAGTCCGAGAGGCAGTCTTGGCGGGTGTACAAGAATCTGTAAGGATATTTCTTGGATATGAAAATGACCAATACGTTGCAGTGGAAGGTATTGGAGGCGTGGTAAATGCACAAGGCCAAGGAATTACAAACAGAGCCACATTAATTAATGCAAATGCCGGTGATGATGATTTAGTAGTCGGGGTAAAATACATCCGACAGAGTCCATGGAATACAGTTTCAGGATTTACAGACACATATAGCACATATACTTGGAATATATTACGCGATCCAGCTGCCGTGAGGGATCCATTTACAGGTGACTTGACACCAGTAAGGGTTGCATGGTCTGTAGATACCAATGGTCCTGATGGTATGATTACACTCCATGATGATGCTGTCATGTGGGATGCGGCAAACCAAGAGTGGACAACATTACCACAGGGTACAGAGTCAATTAGTAAGGTTAGAGTTGATTTGAAATTTAGCAAGTGGCATAATGGAATACCAATGGACATTAATGATGTGATGTATCCTACATACCTATATAGAGAATGGATTACAAAGTCTAGCTCAAACCCCGATGATGTGGCAAAGTATGATCCCGAATTAGCAGCAGGTGCAAATCCTCTGATAAAGGGAATACGCGTAATTGATGATGATACAATAGATGTGTATGTGGATTATTGGCACTTTGATGAATCTGAAATTGCATCTCGTGCACTGCTTTGGAGTAGCATACCATGGGAGGTGCAAGCTGCAATGGAGGCCGTGGTGCTAAATGGTGATGCCGCATTTTCAAATTCTGTTGCAGTGAGTAATGATGTCTCGTGGATTTCTATGTTAGATGATATGGATGTCGCCTTGATAAAGAATGCACTAGGGATGATGTCTGATGGAATGATACCTGCCGGTGTGTATGATGATATGACAGATGTTGACACGAGATATGCCGCATCAATTAACTGGATTACAGAAAAGGGTACAGCCGTGATAAGCAATGGACCATTCTACCTTGATGAGTATATCCCTGAGATGCGCCTTGTAGTGAGGGCATTTGATGATCCGTCATATCCACTAAGTCCGGGCCACTGGAACTATCTTGCAGCAGAAAGGACTTCCCTTGAGGGTGAAATATCAATAGGTGCACTAGCACCATTATCTGGTGGTGCGACAAAGTATGGTGAGGAGATAAATGCCGCCTCAATACTTGCAGTAAATGATTTTAATGATTATCTGGAAAGCCTTGATGCAGGATGGTCACTTTCAGTGGATAGGCGTGACTCCCAAACTAATCCTGCTGTTGCACTAGAGGAACTCACTGCACTAAATAATTCAAACATCAAGATTATTGATGGGAATGCAATAGACTATGATACTGCATTACTCAGATATGCAAATGAAAATGACATGCTCTTGTTGAGCTGTTGTAGTGTTACTACGCCATTTGCAATTGATAATGATGCAATGTTTAGACTTGCACCAGGACATGCACAGCACGCTGAAAAACTAGCTGATGTCATGAATAGTGATGATATCAGTGCATTTGTTCCTGTGGGGCTTGAGAATATTTGGGTAAATGACTTGCTGGAATTGACTGGTACCTCTTTTGAGAGTATGTCTGATGGGAATATAATGGGAGGTGTGATTAGTTATAATGATGACCTTGAAGGACCTGTTGCTACCCTTGCAGATGCAGTACAGCAAATGATTGACAATGGTGCTGGGAATGTTGCAGTGCTGTATGTTGGGTTTGAGCGTAATGCTGATTTTCTAGTCGAGGCAAGCAAGCATGATGTATTAAATGGTGTAAAGTGGTATAGTGCAGATGTAAATACTGCATATCCGAACATAACTGATAATGAAACTGCGCTTGAATTTGCAGAGCGTGTAGGGCTGGTATCTGTACAACCACGAGTCCATGACAATGTAATTACACAACAGATTGCAAAACACTTTGAGGATAATGTACAATTTTACAGGGCACCAAGTGTCTATACTAGCTTTGAGTATGATGTGGTGTGGCTCCTAGGACTCTCCATTTTAGATGCACAGAGTACTGATGTAAGTGATGTCAAGGCCTCTCTGTCTGATGTGTCTGCAAAGTATGTAGGGGCATCAGGAAATACGGTTTTAAATAGTGCCGGTGACCGTGCAGATGGCCAGTATGCCGTGTGGAGAATAATTGACGGGGCATGGGTAGAAATAGTTGAGATTGGTGGTCTAATCCCAGTAACTAGGGCAGACGGTGCAGGAGTTCACAGAAATGTAGCCGCAGAGTATGCAGTAAATGACTTTAATGAATATTTGAGTGAAAAAAATGCAACATGGAGGCTAGATATTCAGGTTGCTGATACTGCATCTGAGGGGTATGTAGAGCCTGTTAGGTCATTTAATGATGATGGAATTAGGTACATCACTGGTCCATCTGCTAGCGGTGGTATTGCACAAATTAAAGACTATCTTAATGCAAATAACATGCTACTTCTCAGCTGCTGTTCTACTGCACCTAGCATTGCAAATGAAGGAGATAATGTATTCCGCCTTGCCCCTGATGATTCTCTGCAAGGTGTAGTGGCAGCACAGCTACTCACTGATGATGGGATTAGTGTACTTGTTCCTGTGTGGAGGGATGATGCGTTTGGTAATGGACTGCGTAATAGTACTGCTGCATCATTTGAGAGTATGGGTGGTATGGTAGATGACTTTGAAAGTTATCCACTATGTGATATACCTGACTGTTATGATTCAATGTTTGAGGAAATGACTGCAACTTTGGCAGATAAAATAGAACTGCTTGTAAATGAACATGGAAGTGAGAAAATTGCTGTAATGTATGTGGGAATTGGTGAGACTGAGGTCTTTATGGAAAAAGCAGCCGCTCATGAAATACTGCACAGTGTACAGTGGATAGGCTCTGATGCTAATGTTCAAAGTGAGGTGTTAGTGAATAATGAAGTAGTGCTAGAGTTTCTAAAGAATACAAAATTCAGGGAGCGGATATTTGATGTTGATGATACTAGTCCGATGTACACAGAACTAAATACGCGCTTTTCAGAGGATCCTAGAATTGAAGGCAATCCCAATGTGTATGCCTATGCTTCTTATGATAGTGTGCAGATTCTCGGCCTAGCCATTGAGGCTACTGGTGATGCTGGCTTTGAGGATGTAAAGAGGCAGATACCAATGATTACATCACAATATAGTGGCGCAATAGGAAACATTTCACTTAATGCCGCAGGTGATGCAGCAGAAGCAAGCTATGCTATATGGATAATCGGCGAGTCTGGATGGGAGCGCTACGGAACATATGTGCCTGGTACTGGGTTTGTACCTGCACCTGTACCATGATGTGATATTTTCATACTGTCATGTTTGTATGATGCTTGATGTATGATGCTTGATGTGTGTTGTACCTAAAATTATTAAATTAAACTCGGCAGTGTGGTTTTTTGGTGATATGCTGTCATGCTGATATGATGACATGTTGATGTGCTGCTATGTTGGGTTAAATTTTTACTGAAATCTCTTCACCGTTTCCAATCTGACATGTCATGGTTCTAAATTTTGGGTTTTTTCTTATGTGTTGTGAAAGTTTTTTCATGTGTGTACGGTATTTTTCAGGGTATGTCATGTTGTCTGTCATGATTATGCCTCCTTTTTTAACTAGCGGGACTGCAAGATCAAAATATTTAGTGACATTTTCTTTGTCAGCATCAATCAAGACAAAATCAAAAAAGCTCTGATATTTTTTCTTGTGCTTGAGTGATTCTAAAATATCTACTGCTTCACCATTCATGATGTTGATATATTTTGTAACTTTGGCATCTGCAAAATTTTTTTCTGCGCGCTTGATTTTGTTTTGGTCACACTCAATTGTAAAAATTTTACCAGAATTTCGTTTTGCCACTTCTGCACACCATAAAGTAGAGTATCCTGTGGATGTGCCAATCTCTAGCATGTTTTTTGCTTTTTTGCTAAAAAGTAGCAAATTAATCAACTCGCCTGTATCTCTAGTTATGGCAAGCATTCTCTTTTCTGGTGGGACATCCACCTTGCGGGTTTTTTCTAGGTGGGATTGCTTTTCGAGTTTCTTGAGCGTTTTGGTTATGTTTTTATCCACTATTTCTCCCCATACCACACATATCTAATATTGTTGCGCTGAATTAGTGCCTGTTTTGGTCTAATATGGTGGGGACGAACATGTAGTATCTTTGAGATTCTGGTGATTTTTCGTAGGATATGTGGTAGGATATGTGGTAGGATATGTGGTAGGATATGTGGTAGGATATGTGGTATGATGTGGATCTCCAACTCTTGGCATTTGCGCTGGTGCTATAGGGGGTTTGGATATCTTCTTAGGATTGTGTGTTACTTTGGCATGAATGTGGCTTTTATACGGAGTATGCTACAGCACGTCTCTCAATAGATTATATTTGCCCAGTAATTTTTAAATCTGTGATGGCTAAAAAGGAACAGGCTGATCTGCTGGAGCTAGTAGAGTCCATTATAGCGTTGGATTCAAGGATGAGATTTACTGCTATAATTGATCCTATGGGAAATATCCGGGAGGCAATAATGAAGGACGGCAAGACATCCCTAAAATCACAAAAGGAAGAGGAGCATTTTTGCAAACAAGTTGCACAAAGACGTACAATGAGAAAAGAGTTTGATCGTTCTCTTGGAAAGGTTCGATACGTACATGTAGAGAGAGAAAAGGTTACACAAATGGTAATCTATACGAAGCGAAACATCATTTACTTTACTATGGAACCAGAAATGCCCACAAGCACCAAGATTCGCATCATTACAAAGATCAAAAAAATTGCAACTGTTATCTAGTATGTTGTAGCACTCTTGCCAGATATTTTTTCAAAGTCTGCAAAAGAATCACATACTGCGTGACTATCTAGCTTTATTGTCTTTTGCGAATGTGTTCCAAAAACCATGCATTACAAACCATGCATTACAAATCATGCATTACAAATCATGCATTACAAACCATGTATTTCAAGCTACGTACCATAAATTATAATAATTTCCAAGTTTTATCATGTATCTGTTCTTTTCCAAACTCGGCGCTTGGATGTACATATGATATCAAATAGTTTACCATGTCCACAACACCAAACAAGGCAAGGATGATTAATTGCTAGATACCAAAAATCATTTTGAAATTACTAAAGAATCCGTAACTGTTCACACTCATACTTTTGCAAACACAAAACCAACATGTGTTCTTCCATATCCACACGCAAACTATCATGGTACGTGAATAGATACAAGAACCCAAAACATCTCAAATTTATCACCTGTGATGAATGTGTCTAGGTCAAGGACCCAAATTAACAAAAACACCGTATTTGGTAGGATTTCATGCGTCTTATTTTGAAACGTTTTAGGATTGCTCTTTAGAACCGTACCAAATTTTTCAAAATTATGTCTATTGTTTTTATCTCGGCTTTTCTTTCAATTATCGTATCCCTGTTCCATTCTTTGATAAAATCAGATTCTCTGTCAAGTTTTTCCAAAGCACGCACTTGTTCAACTAGGCTCTTTTTGTACTCTTGAAGCATGTCAAGATGCCTGTTGTGGTTCTTTTCTATAAAGCCGTTCAACTAGCCTCGTCCCAGTCAATCTCCGGAAACATCTGCTCTATTCTTTTCTTGTCCTTGTTTAGTGCATCAATTCTATTATCTAGGTGTTTTTTTACTGCCTCATCTTTTGCAACATTTATCTCACTGTGCATTTTTAAAATCATCTCATTTAATGATCTATAGTATTTTATGTGTTGATCTCTGGATTCTGCGGACTTGTCCTCCTCTTTTTCATCCATTATGCTGTGATGATATTATTCAAAAAAAGAAGCATTGGTCTATTGATTTTTACATCTGGTGTTTCTTTTGTCTGCCTACCATGCCTGCACATCATACCTGATTATCATAACTGCCTACCATGTCTACACATTAAAGTCGCTCATCATGACTGCCTACCATACCTGCATGTCATATCTGCCTGCCATATCTACCTGCCATATCTACTCATCATACATGCCATACGTGCAAAAATCCATCCACTCATACCCAACCGTCAATCTAATATAGTGATCTCTTGATAATCTGAATAAATAATTGAGTGACAATACTGATACACCATCTGAACAAGACAAGACAGACAAAGATACTCTGTCCGGGCAGGATGAGGACGAATCCCCGCCACGCATGACTACAAAGCTTTTTGGAATATCTGATACCATAAAAACACTAAGTAGTCTGGGTGTTGAAAAAACAAAGGTAAATCCTGCACAGGGGCTCATTATGGGCTGGCAGGCAACTGCATACCTTGCATTTGCGGCGTTCCTTGCTTGGATGATAATGTTCTCTGTAGCAACGGACTTGTCATATGGATTAGGTCAGTTTCTTGCATTTGCAGTTTTTGGCTTTTCTGCACTCGTTTTGGTAATATTGTATGGCTCAAACTTGGTGACAGGTGATTATATGACTGCTGGAATTGCCATGATGACACAGAGGTCTAGATGGCGCGAGGTACTGTGGGAGTGGTCCATCACACACTCTGGACACTGGATGGCAGGCTTTGTCATTGGGTGGATGATAATTATAGGCGCAGGACAAGCAGGGCCTGTCGGCTCAGATCTCATGGGAATACTTGCAGGGATTGGTGAGAAAAAAGTAAATGAGCTGACATGGGATCAGCTATTTTATCGTGGAATATTTGCAAATTGGCTTATTGCCATGGGTGTATGGGGTGCATACAGAACAAAGGAGATTTTCTCAAAAATCTTGTTAATTGGGATTCCAGTGTCGGTCTTTTTTGCCATTGGCTTTGAGCATAGTATAGTGAATCACTTTGCACTAGCTGCAGGGATATGGGCAGGTGGAGACTATACTTGGGGCGAGGCATGGTTTAACAACTTAGTCCCAGTAACACTAGGTAATATTATTGGAGCCATGATATTACAAGGGATGGTATATTGGTATGTTGGTGGGATGCAAGTCTGGCTTGGCCCTGGCAAGTGGAAAAAGCCGCACGGCACATACAGGGATCTGTTAATTGCCATAAGGGATACTGGCACACTCATGCTCTTCTTTGTAGGGATGGCTCCACTCATGGCAGGTTCAATATTTCTTTTTGTAGTAGAGCCAGCTCTGGGAATCACACCTGGGAATGGGAGCCAAAACTGGATAGAGCCTGTGGGTATAATGATATACTTGACTGGAACAGCATTGCTGGTAAAACGATTCATGCCACGAAAATGGTTTAAAATACCTGAGAGTTGAGATGTTTGCATTCAGAATTGTTTACATTTCAAGTTTGTCTGCGTATGAAGCAAGGTGTATAGTGATTTTGTGTTTATAACACAGATGTGAATAGTTGCAGGGGTTATTTTCTGTGTTTGAATAAAGAATTGTGCATCAAATTTGTTTTTTGACATCTACTCACATGCATGATGGTATGGGTATAACATTATTGGATTTGGTCAAGTTTGTTGCAAAATTCTATTTTTAGGCACAAAAATATCCCTGAAAATATGGCCTCATGCAGGATTATTCAACAGATTCATTTAGTCCTTATATGTATTTTACAAAACGTGAATAGTTTCTTGCTTTTCATATCTTTATTTCACTCAAGACTACATCCTTGCAGAAATATCTACGGGATGTATCATGCCCATTTTAGAACTATAACATTTGGATTATTCAGTACAAAAAATATGTCATTTCAGAATTTTGTCAATATTTTTACTTTCTTCGTCTAGCTTTTCTGTAACTTCTTTGACTAGTGTCTTTGCTTGATCGGCATTTACAATCATTCCTTTGTCAGATTCTTCCATACTATCCTCAATCACTGTGAATATCTTTTGAATCTTTTCAACGAGCATTGGATCCAACACATCAATTGAAAGGTCTAGCACCATCTGACTCTTTTGGAGTATCTTATCCAAATCTTGTTTTTTTGACTCTGCAATGTTCTTTTTTTTCTCATCATCACTATCCATGAATCGATTAATCATTCCCACGCACAGCAACAGCGAGCTAAAGTGGTTCTTTAGAGCTAAAATGACGTATGCCTTGCGCCTGTCATGCACTCTTCTCATCTCTGAGAGTACCTTGTCTGTCTTTACAGCTGCGGCTGCTATCTTTTTGTTGCTATCTGATACCATATAGTGAAATACAAGTGCAAGCGTTATGCCTATCAGCAAATCTCCATATATCAGAGTTATCCAGCCTGATAAATCACACTCGTGGTGCAGCTCAAATATGTCACAGGACTCGTCTCCGTGGTCTTGGATTGAATATAATGCCACAGTTATAACTGCCATTAGTCCTATTACTGCAAAGATTTGCCTGTTAAACAACAACAGCCTCTGAAAGATTCTTTTATAAATTACTATCCAAACTGCACATCTGGTCATGTAGCGTGATAGTGTGGGGTCTGGTTTGGTAAAATCTGGCAACTTTCTGGTATGATGTACATATGTTATGCCTACTTTATCTCGTCTTCAATCTCTGTTAGTTTGTCTATTAACTCATCAATATCTACTGGTTTTGGAAGAAACGAATGAATGCCTTTTCCTTGTAATTCCTCTATGATATCGTCCTTTTTTACAGATGCTGAAAATATGACGATTTTTTGTTTTGTCATGAGGTTCTTTGAGCTAAGGTCATTTATCACATCGATTCCAGAGAACTCTGGCATTGACATGTCAAGTAGTACCATATCGTACTGGTTATTTTCTATCATTTCTACACCTTTTCTACCGCCATCTGCTGATTCGTAGTCATGCCCCATGCTAGAGACAGTCATGCCTACAAACTTTCTAATGTCGTCATTGTCGTCAATCTGGAGAACTCTCATTATCGCCTCTTTTCACAGGCAGTATAAAATAAAAGTTGCTTCCCACATTCTCGGTACTTTCAACACCTATCTTGCCTCCTAGACCCTCTACTATCCCCTTACAAATTGAGAGTCCTAGTCCGGTCCCGCCGTGCTTTCTATCATGTGATGTATTGGCTTGGTAGAATTTTTTAAACAACTCTTTTTGCTTTTCTGGCGGTATGCCTATACCGTTATCTACAACTGAGAACTGCACCTCAGAGCCAACATATTCGGCAGTAACTGTCACGGTTCCTGTATCTTTTGGTATAAAGTCTATCGCGTTATATGTCAGGTTTGTAATTACCTGCTCTACTCTATCTCTATCACTAGTAATCATGATTTCATCATTTCCTTTTACATTACAGTGTATAGATACACCTTTTTCCTTTGCCGTCAGCTGGAATGATTTATCTATGTGACTCATTAGGTCATTTACAGACATTTCCTTGAGGTCAAACCTCATTTTTTTCAGCTCTAGCTTGTGTGCATCTAACATATCTCCTATGAGTTTTCTGAGTCTAGTTGCGTTAGATAGTATAGTTATTACTGCATCGTTTTGTTTTTCATTTAATTCGCCTAGCATCTTGGGCCTAGTAAGGGCTTGAGCAAACCCAATGATTGGTGT
Source organism: Nitrososphaerota archaeon (assembly GCA_026712925.1). Taxonomy (GTDB): domain Archaea; phylum Thermoproteota; class Nitrososphaeria; order Nitrososphaerales; family Nitrosopumilaceae; genus JAPOPJ01. Next base: position 17,643 of record JAPOPJ010000271.1, on the reverse strand, counting down.
AAGGGGTGACTTTAACTCATGCGTCACTACTGAGAGAAATTCTTCTTTCATCCTGTCTATTTTTTTCTGCTCACTTAGCATTTGTTTTGTTTCGTACATACTTGTGGCATCTTTTATCACTACATTCCTGCCAATCAAGTTACCATCTTTGTCATGTATGTTAGTTGGTGTAAGGATGGATGGAAACTCTGTTCCGTCTCTTCGCTTCATCCAAATTTCAGATGTCTTTCCAGCGCCTGTGTTTCGCCAGTTAGCCATGTTTATTCGCATAATGTCTATACTTTTTTCAGATGTGTGCTCAAGCAGATTCATGCCAACTACATCTTCTTTACTATCATAGCCAAGCTCCCTGAGATATGCTTTGTTGCAATCTACAATGGTGCCATTATAATTGACTGTTCTGTAAAGATCCGGCGAGTTCTCATAAAGACTCTCAAATTTTCTAAGCATCACTATTTTTTGGAACTCTTTTAATTCATTGAGGTCCATCATGATTGCTGTTCTACCAGTCAATTCACCATCCTCACCGATGTGGCTCTTGATAGATGATATCATTTCCATAATTGTTCCGTCTTTTGCCATGATGTTTATTAAAATCTTTTTTCCGGTCTTTGTCTTCTTCCAATATTCAAATTCCTCGTGGAATTTTTCCCTGTCATCTGGCGGGGTATGCTCATCTGCATGCAATCCTATTATCTCATCAATTGACTGACCAATCTTATCGGCATAGTATTCGTTGCAGTCTATAATTATGCCGTCCATGTTTATGGTGCGGCGAAGCTCAGGCACCATCTTTTTTAACCTTGGGTGCTTGATCTGGTTTTCACCGTTGTGCTTTTCCATTTGTGGAAATAACGTGTACTGTGATATATTTAGATTTACAAGTTGACCTCGTAGCTGTACATTGTAGAACTGTGTCATAGCCACACATTACAGCGTCATGTGTTCAGCACATGCCTGTAAAGTCATGACTTTGGGAAATGGTATCCTGTATGCTATGCTTTTTGTCTGTAGTGTGTATCCTGGGAGTGTATGCATGGAAGTGTGTATCTGGGAGTGATATTGTGTGTGTTGGGAGTGTATTTTGGAGTGTGTATTTTGGAGTGTATCTGGGAGTGATATTGTGTGTGTTGGGAGTGGTTTGCGAGTAATACCTCTAAATTTTGTAATACTGGAATGATTAATCTAGCACATCTTGCTGGGTTTGTGGCTAGAATCCCTTTACATATAGGAATTAATGCATTTCAAACAATCTAGGATGTCAGAAAGTTACACACTATAAATTCACCATTATATCATTTTAGGAACTCAATCTGTTCTATCTCAAAACCAAAACAAATCCTATATCATGAAATGTAAAATAATCTAAAAGGTTATCTCATCTAGTCATATAATCTAATAACACATCTCTGGAAAATCTGGTATTGGTAAGACTTTGATATTTTAAAAACCAAAGTTTGGTGAAAAAGATGCCACATTCTGCTGATACCCGATAGTGTTTTCTGGTAGTGACCGGTTCATTATATCATTATACCATTATATCATATTATGTGGTATGGTCTATCTTGCAGCTACCATCAGGGTTTTGTAACTTTTTTGCCATGATGAGTGTTGCGGCAAGAAGCACTGGAATTGAAATGCCGATAAATGCAGTTTGGAGTTGTACTAGGGTGGCAGTAAGTGCTATGGCACTTGCTGTTCCAATAATTAATGATGAGAATGTACCTGCGCATGTGGGACATGCAATGAATAGTCCTGTTATTGCACCAACCGTGCCTATACCTTTATCTTTTTTGGAGATTCCATATGCACTTGCGGCAAGTGAAACATTTAGCGCAACCAAATATGATACTGTAACTTGAAGCACTAGATTTATTGGAACTATCTGTAATCCTATGTGCTCTGTTAGATATATGATAATCTTTGGCATATATCCTAACTCACCACAACATGGTGCAACAAACCCTGATGGTATATCTGCACCATAGTGGATTGCAAAATTCACTTCTGGCTGATACACCAAAGTACCTGATGCAAGAGAGAAAAACAAACCATACCCTACAAATGTAATTACAAATATTTTACGAGACTTGGGATTCCACGTTGCAAGCGCAATCACAGATGCGATATCCCTTTTGGCATTTCTAGCCTTGTCTTTGTGGTATATGTATAATCCGTATGATATGGCACCAAATGATGCTAAAAGTGCAATGTAAAAACCGTATGCCAGTCTCTGGATTATATCTATGGCATTTGGTGTGAGCAGCTCTGAGTCTTGATACCTAGAGTACACCACAAACAGCATTGCAATGCTTGCAAGTCCTAGGATGATCATCCCCTTACCTTTACGGCCTTGTCCTGCAGGAATGGCTGCGACGCGCCCAGTAGAGCCGGTCATGGCGTACATTATCGCATCAACAATAAATCTTATCCTATGGACTAGCAATCATACTAGCAATCATACTAGCAATCATACTAACAATCATACTAGCAATCATACTAACAAACAGACTAAAACACATACTATCAAATACAACTTAACAGACTGCCAAACACTACAGCACCATGTTGTAAATGGTATGCTTATCTTGATTTTTGTGATTTACAAAATTTGATTTTAGGCATAAAATACGCACTTGCGAGGAATTGTACTATTTAACATTCTATGATTTACACAATCTATCATATCAGTTTGGGTACAAATATGTAGATTATGGCAATAATCTCTAGCCTTCCAAAGATCATCAAAAAGCTAAGCACAATCTTTGTTGCCGGGTCTGTCTCAAAGTCAATTACGCCTGAGGATAGCCCACCGGTGGTAATCACTCCAACTGATTCAAAAAACGCATCCTCATAACTTGCATTCTCTGTTACTGCTAACTGCCCTGCTGTAATTGCCGCAATTGCTGGAAATAAGCTTATGATGAGTATCGTTGTTATTATCTCATTTCTATCTCGAATGTCGAGGCTTTTCCTTGATGCGGATTTGAATATTTTTCTACAGTCCTTGAGATGGAATAATCTAAACACCTTGAATCCACCAGCAGTTGAAAATCCACATCCTCCAACAAACATCAATATTATCAAAACAACACGTGCGGCAGAGTCTAATCCTGATAAATTCTCATACTGGAGTCCGGCAGTAGTGCTTGCAGATATGGAATAAAACGCACCCTCTAACAAGTCTAGTCCACTTAACCAAACAAACAAGAGTGTGGCAAAGACAAGAATTGAAAAGTACACCAGAACTTCATTTCCAAGCTTGGGTGAGAGGAATTTTTTTCTGACAAATGCATAATGAAATGTAAATGGTAATGCACCTAGAATCATGGCTCCCATCAAGACAAGATGTTCTCTCCACTCTAGTCCGTCTAAAATTGTCGATGTAGGGGTAAAGCCACCAGTAGCAAGCGTACTCATTGAGAGGGAGATGTTATCTATCATGTTTCTCTCACCAAGGAAGAATAACAACACTGCTACAATCACAATATATACCGTAAAAATTATGGTAATGGTTCCAAAGAGCTCCTTCATGTGGAGCGTCTTCCCAGAGATGAATCCCCTCATTGACTGTAACTTTGATTCTGGATAAAATGCAGTCATGACCAAATAAATGAAACTCATGCCCCCTACAAGCTGTGTAAAGCTTCTGTAAAATGTGAAACTTTGCGGTAGGTTTTCTGGTTCATCATACAGTGAGATTCCACCTGTGGTGAATCCTGCTGCACTTGAAAAAAATGCATTTGCAAATACTTCAATTCCTGTAGAGTCTGCCGGGGCTACATACAGATATGGGATAGTTCCAAACAATGAAAGAAGAAACAAGCTTGCAAATACCAATATGGATGCCTGTTGTAAATTAAGGGCGGCCTTTTCACCGTACGAGTTTAGAAAAAATCCAGTGACAAGTAATAATACCATGGTAAGATAAATTCCAGTAGCTGTGATGGTCTCTCCTAGTATAGTTGACAAGAGTGCTGGTGCTAGTAGCAAAACGCCTGCAAATTGGAGCACAAAACCTAGGTTGCCTAGAACTGCCTTTACCGGGGGGCTGAGGAGTCTGGGAGTAATGACAGTGGCTTCCTTTATCACATCTGATATCTTTTTTTGAAATATCATGCCTACTACAAAGTTTTTCTTTGATAGTACGGGCAGCTTTTTGATGCGGTTATCTCGCATTAGATGCAATGCTTCTTGCAGTGTTGTTTTCTCATAAACTGTAATCACTGGTTTGGTCATGACATCTCTGAGCCGTGTGGCCTCGGCATTTACTGTGGCATCGCTTACCTTTTCTAGTATGTCTTCATCTGTAACAATGCCTACTGCTATCTTGTTTTTGTCAACAACAACAATATCATCAGAGTCATAATGTTGTAGCGTTCTTACAGCATCTCTAGTTAATGTGTCTTGATCTAGTGTGAGTACGTCATTGTTCATGTATGTTGAGACTGGTTTTGAGAGTATGTACGAGATTGACTTTTCGGGGTTTGTAGACATTAAACATTTCATTGTGGCTCATTTTAAATAATTTGGGGTTGGTGGCATGTATAGTATGATTTTTTGTGACTAGAAAAAACTGGTCTGAAAAGGTAGATTATTACACAAGTGTAGAATGCCATATTATCATACCTGAAAGTGAGGGTATGGTAACTTATCTTTATAAACATCGCTTAGAAATGTCATGCATACGCTTATGGATATAGATCAAGCCCAGGATTCAGGTTACGAGTCAGTCCGTATTGACCATGTTGGGTTTGTGGATCCACACGCAGTGGAGGGGATAGTGATTCTAAAGTCTGCTGACGGGCGGGAGTTTTATATTCGGGCATTCTCAGGCGAGGTTGCAAAACACATATCCTCATTTTCAGATGCAAACCATGATGGCCACTCATCAATATACAAGATGATCAGTGAGATATGTGAGGAAAATGAACTCGTTCTTGTAAAGGTGAAAATATATGAAAGTGGTGAGGTACTCCGGGCAAATCTATACTTTACTGGAAAAAAAGATATGGTGCTGAGAAGTTATAGGGCATCAGATGCTCTGGCACTTGCTACATTTTACAAGATTCCAATTCTGGTAAGAGATAACCTGCTAAAGGAGAATGTGGAGGCAAACTAACATCTAATCTACTTATAATGAAAAAGAATAATGTTTGTCATGTTTACTCAAGGTATGGCTAAAGTAAATGTTGAAAATAAAAGAAAATAGATTACAATAATTTCATTGCAAAATATATGTGGGTATTTGAGAAAGGCATACAGTATGATAAAAAATACCCAATAATTTGTTATAATTTAATTTAGAATGGGTAATTCCTATTTACCTGGATTGTAATCTTATTTTCAAATTAATCTTATCTATCAGAAAAACACTGTCGTATAATTTCTCCTGGGTGGTCACAAATTATTCCGAATCGTTTCTTTATTTCTTTTGTCACCACATCTGATTTTTTACCATTTACTAATTGTGGTGAGAAAAACCCAGTATCATACGATGCAATGTAAAAATCAATTGGTTCTTTGTTTTTCTCAAGCTTGTATTTGATTGCTGCAGATTCTGTTAGTATGCGTTTGTCTCCTGAATTTCCATCATTTGATTTTTTACCATCTAACTTTTTAGCATTTGGTTCTTTACTCATAAATTTTTTAACTTGTTTTGATTCTATTCGTACTTGTTCTCGATACTTTTCAAAAATAACTTTCCATGATCCTTTATTCTGTTGTTGTTTGATTTCAATCTTGGTTCTACGCTCAGCTTCCTTACGTTGACTATCATCATCTTTGTACATAGTTTCATGTCTTACTTTGATATATTTTGATAGTTTTTCAATTTCAACTTTTGCGTCTTGTAGTTCTTTCCCTTTTAGATATTCAGAGGTATATTGAAACAAGTACATGGAAAGTCTATATACTTCATCCTCACATACATTTATTGAACGTTCTAGAGTATTTGTTTCATCATATGCAGATAATGTTTTAGGCATGGCATTTTTTATACCTTTTTTCAATCCATTCATAGACTCAGCATATAGTGTTTGCGTTGTTATTCCTATTTTTTCATTTACATGTTTTATTAATTCATTAATGAGGTCTGTTGCACCTGATCTATTTTCTACCAAGCCTGTCTTTTCACGAGTGTTGTAAATACTTGCGGCGATAATAATGGTGGAATCAAGAAGTATTTTTAACCTCATTAACACTCACATTTGTAGGTATTTCTCTTGGTGCTCCAATATTTTCCAACATTTTGTCAAATACCTCTCCAAGAAATTTTTTGTCAATATCACGCAAATTTCGCTCAACAGGTTCTAACAAATTTTTCTCCCTTGCCAAGTCGCGTAATTGAAGTCTTTTTTCTGATATATGCTCAGCTAGATCATCATCTGGATTATACTGTTCTGCAATTTGAATGATCTCACGTGCCAACGGAATCACATCTGAAGAGTCCAATACAATTTGCAAATTATTGTATTTTGCTTCAATTTGAAACCGCTCTATCATTTGCTCAAGAAGTAATTCCACAGCTCCTACTGCACAAAAGAAATCAAAATTATTTTCATGATTGACTGTTAACCACTTTTTTTTAATTTTTATCATTTTTTCGATTAACTTGGTTAGACTATTACATATTGTGGCATCTATCATGCCCTCAGTATCCATTGTGTTTATTCTATCTGTAATTTCATCTAGTAATGTTATTGATGACATGGTAATTCTAGCATTAGGTAGTATATTAATTGCATGAAAAAAAGATTCTTCCACAACTCTTTGCTTTTGTTAATCTGGCTCTTTGACCTTAACATGTCTGTCTTTTATGACAAATTTTAGGCACTTATGATTACACATCATCTCTAAAATGCATTTTGTGATGTGGGGGTAGTTGGTTGCTATTGCTTTGTTACAGTATGGCAAAAAAATATTCAATAATTTGTAATGAATTTAATTAGAATGATAGTTCTTATTTTAATTAGACTGTAATGTTATTTTCAAATCAATCATATCAATGAGAAAAACACTGTCGTATGATTTCTTTTTGATCATCATAAATTATATTAAACCTTTCCTTTTTTTCTTTTGTAACTACATATGATTTCTTGCCATTTACTATTTGTGGTGAGAAAAATCCAGTATCAGATGATTCAATGTAAAAATTAATGGATTCTTTGTTTTTCGCATGTTTGGATTTGATTGCCGCGGATTCTACCAGTATGCGTTTATCTCCAGAATTTTCACACTTTGATTTTTTACCGTCTAACTTTTTAGCATTTGGTTCTTTACTCATAAATTTTTTAACTTGTCTTGATTCTATCCACACTTGTTCCAAACATTTTTAAAAAGATCTCCCCATAATTGTCTATTCAGTTGTTCTTTGATTTCAAGATTGGCTCGACGCTCAGCTTCCTTACGTTGTTTATCACCATCTTTATGCACTGTTTCATATCTTGCCTTGATGTACATTGACAGTTTTTTAATTTAACTTCTGCATCTTGTAGTTTCTCCCATTTAGTTCTTGGGAAGTGTATTGAAACAAGGCCCTGAAAAGTATCTTTACTTCCTTTTCACACATATTTACTACATGATCTAGTGATTTTGCAATATCATTATCAAATAATGCTTCAATTATCGCATAATTTATTATTTTATTTACGTTTTCATTATCTTTTTCTTTTAATTTTTTTTTAAGAATTTCCCATATGGGCTCAATTATTTCTTTTTTAACGTTTTCATTAGATCTATCTTTTAATCTTTTTAGAAGGATTTTATGTATGGCATCTTTTATTCCTTTTTCCATTGCATTTATAGACTCAACATACAGTGTTTGAGTTGTTATTCCTATTTTTTCATTTTTACGTGTTCTTAATTCATTAATGAGGTCTGTTGCATCTGAGCTACCTCCTACCATGCCTGTCATTTCATTAGTGTTGTTAATACTTGCGGCGATAATAATGGTGGAATCAAGAAGTATTTTTAATTTCATCAATACTCACATTTGAAGGAACTTTTAGTGAAACGTCCATATTTTTTAACATTTTACAAAATATTTTATCGAGCGTATTTTTATCCACGTCGCGCAGATTTCGCTCATCAGACTCTAACAAGTTTTTTTCCTCTACCAAGTCGCGTAATTGAAGTCTTTTTTCTGATATTTGTTCAGCTAGTTTATCATCTGGATTATACTGTTCTACAAGTTGAATGATTTCACGCGCAAGTGGAATCACCTCAGACGAGTCCTGTACAATTTGTAAATCATCATATTTTACTTCGATTTGAAACCGTTCCATCATTTGTTCAAGAAGTAATTCCACAGCTCCTACTGCACGAAAGAAACCAAAATTGTTTTCATGATTGATTTTTAACCACATTTTTTTAATTTCAATCATTTTTTCTTTTAACTCGGTTAGACTATTACATATAGTGACATCTATTACATTCTCTGCATTCATGGTGTTTATTCTATTTGTAATTTCATCTAGTAATGTGATTGATGACATGCTAATTCTAACATAAGGATGTATATTAATTTCATGAAAAAAGGATCCTTCTGCAAATTCGAGGCTTTTGTTAATCTGACTCTCTGACCTTGACATGTCTGTCTTTTATAACATATTTTAGACATTTAGGATTACCCAGCATCACTAGAATGGGTTTTGGAGTGTGGGAGTTGTTGGTTACGCTTGTCTTGTTACAGTTTGGCAAAAAAATACCAAATAATTCATAATTAAATTAATTTAGAATGATAGTTCTTATTTTAATTAGACTGTAATCTTATTTTCAAACTAATTTTATCTATCAGAAAAACACTGTCGTATAATTTCTCTTGGGTGTTCACAAACTATTCCAAATCTTTTCTTTATTTCTTTTGTCACTACATCTGATTTCTTACCATTTACTATTTGCGCTGAGAAAAATCCAGTATCATACGATGCAATGTAAAAATCGATGGGTTCTTTGTTTTTCTCATGTTTGTGTTTGATTGCGGCAGATTCTGCCAGTATGCGTTTGTCTCCTGAATTTCCATCTTTTGATTTTTTACTGTCAAATTTTTTAGCATTTGGTTCTTTACTCACAAATTTTTTAACTTGTTTTGATTCTATCCGTATCTGTTCTAGATACTTTTTAAAAAGAACATACCACAATTGTTTATTCTGTTGTTGTTTGATTTCAAGATTGGCTCTACGCTCAGCTTCCTTACGTTGACTATTCTCATCTTTGTACACTGTTTCATGTCTTACTTTGATGTATTTTGACAGTTTTTCAATTTCATCTTTTGCGTCTTGTAGTTCTTTCCCTTTTAGATATTCAGAGGTATATTGATACAAGTACTTGGAAAGTCTATAAACTTCATCTTCACATACATTTATTGACTGTCGTAGAGTTTTCACTCTGTCAAAATTAGATAATGTTTTAGGCATGGCATCATTTATTCCTTTTTCAACTGCATTCATAGACTCAGCATATAGTGTTTGCGTTGTTATTCCTATTTTTTCATTTACGTGTTTTTTTAATTCGTTAATCAGATCTGTTGCATCTGATCTATTTTCTACCAAGCCTGTCTTATCACGAGTGTTGTAAATACTTGCGGCAATCATAATGGTAGAATCAAGAAGTATTTTTAATCTCATCAACACTCACATTTGTAGGTATTTCTCTTGGAGCTCCAATATTTTCCAACATTTTATCAAACACCTCTCCAAGGAATTTTTTGTCAATGTCACGCAGATTTCGCTCAACAGGTTCTAACAAGTTTTTTTCCCTTACCAAGTCGCGTAATTGAAGTCTTTTTTCTGATATTTGCTCAGCTAGATTATCATCTGGGTTATACTGTTCTGCAAGTTGAATGATCTCACATGCAAGCGGAATCACATCTGAAGAGTCCCGTACAATCTGCAAATCATTTTGTTTTCCTTCGATCTGAAATCGTTCTATCATTTGTTCAAGAAGTAATTCAACAGCTCCTACTCCACAAAAGAATCTAAAACTGTTTTCATGATCGATTTTTAACCACTTTTTATCAATTTCTATCATTTTTTCATTTAATTCGGTTAGACTATTACATATAGTGACATCTATCACATTCTCTGCATTCATGGTGTTTATTCTATTTGTAATTTCATCTAGTAATGTGATTGATGACATGCTAATTCTAACATAAGGATGTATATTAATTGCATGAAAAAAAGATCCTTCCATAAACTCAGCATTTTACTGATTTTAACCTCTGATGTGGGCATATTCATCACGAGTAGTAAATTTGTCGTGTTTTGGATTCTTCATCGATGTCAAAATGGATTTTGATGTGTAGTATGCGACCACTCTTGCTGTGTTTGATATTATCTATACAATAAACCCCTTGACACCTTTTGTCCACCCAAGCTCCGAGTTTTGGAAAAAATCTGTGAAATAGTACTTTTATTTCTCATACATGCTGAATCGAGTTTTTTACACTTGTTTCCTACCTGTCTCATCAACTCCATCAATCTTTTTCATTTACAGCTTATGTGGTTGCTAATTTGTGACTCGTTTTTGACTCTTTCTGAGAGCAACAATGCTACTTTTCAATGCATTTGTTTACAATTGATACACAGTTCTGTTATTACATGTGTGAATTTACTGTATCCTTTACACAAAAACTACAAAAACACACCGTATTTGTGGTGATTCTCTTGATGCCTAGGTTTTTTCTGTTTTGTATGTTTTTTGATATCATTTACTGTGTTTTTGTACAGTAGATTCTTTGTGGTAAATAAAATGTGTTTTTATCTGGCTGATTTTGTATCGTGGGTTTAATATACTGAGTATAAATTCTATTGTTAAATTACTATACCATCTACAAACAAAATCTGAATCGTACCAGAATGTATGATGGTGTTTCATATTATGTAAAGCATCATGTGACAATTTTGTTCATTTTATCTTGTATTTCTGCTTGTCTTATCTCCATTGCAATTCTTCTACCAACGCCAAAAGTATGGCCGTACTGGTACTTTGTGTAGGGTGTAGTTGTTGCAACAATTGGATTTCCAGGTACACGCAGTGATACATCATATACTACTAACTCTAGGTCCTTTGTAATTACACTTTGGAGTGAGAATGGGCCAATGATTCCCGGTGCATATTCTTTTTTTACTGCTGATACAAACTGATCACCCATTTTAATGACTTTATCTAAAAGTGACTCTCTTATACTTGCTGGAGTGTGACCGACTTCAATATTTTGCAGGTCTACATCAATGTCTAATTGTTGTCTTGCTGGGAGTGCATTATAGTCATGTATGTTAGTCTGTAACCTTCTCTCTATTCCTATAAAGTCGACTTGTTTTGATATCGGCGTGTGGAAAAAGTTAAAGTTCATGTATGTTCCCACTACAAGCTCTTCAATGCTTGAACTTGTCAAATCCTCTTCTGATATCAGTCCTTGTTTTATTCGTGCCTCTGATTTTTCCTTATAGTCTGAGTATGATGAGACGGTGAAAAATGCCCTCTCAAGTGGTCTGTCCTTTTCTTGTACCTTTACCATGCATGGACAGTCTATCTCTTTTGGGTTTTTAAACAGTCTTGGAAGCTTGATTTTGGCTTTTTCAAGCAAATAGTACTGGTTTTTCTTTGCGTTTCGCTCTTCAGCACGAAAAAGTCGTCTGTTTCCAAATATGGGCACTTTGAATTTTTCTTCTAATGTATCATATCCCAAGTAAACCACAAGTGACCTGTGTGGGACTATGATGGTGTTGTTATCTTTTAATTGCTTTTGTGTCTTGGCTAATGCCATGTCTTTGAATTTATCTAGTACAACAATTTCATCTGCAACTCTTTTAAACCTCTGGTATGGTGTCTCTCTTCCTTTTTGGCAGTAGACTGTAGTTTTATAACCCTCGTCTTTTGCACCGTCCATAATTTCTAGTGCTGAGTGACTTCCAAGCACACCTATTCTGATACCTTGATAATCTCTGGCAATCTTGCCCATCTCTTGTCTCTTAATCATGATGTGGCTTGGGTATGGGTTCTAATATAGCTAATTTTCTGATATGTATTTTCTAGCAAATTCTAAAGTTTTGCCCGTCGTATTCCATCTTATAGCTATATCTGATTATGTCATTGGGCTAATTTTGATTGAATTGTACCTTTGTGACTGATTTTGATATGTTAGGTTGGTCGTATATCTTGGTTTTGCTGTGTATGGCCAGTTTGGGAAAAGATCGACATGCCGCAAGATTTTTCTCAAAGCACACCAAGTTATATCATGTTGTATCATTTTGAGCTACAAATGGCAGGTGCTATACTGCTTACTGCCATGTTTGTAGGTGGGATATACCTGTGGGTCAAGAGGCGGCGTGAACGAGGCATGTCTAGTGAGGATCTTAGACGAGACGACTTTGGCACCATACCAGACGATATTGTGAGACATGATGATATAGAATATGATGATACAAAGCATGATGGTGTGAAATATGATGATACAAAGCATGATGATACAAAGCATGATGATACAAAGCATGATGATACAAAGCATGATGATACAAAGCATGATAGTGTGAAATATGATGATACGGGACACCGTGACTAGATCAGCATATCTCATGTCAAACAGATAAAAAACCGCCATACTGCTTTTTTGGTATGTTGAATCTAGTTGTTGGAATTACAGGAAGCACGGGTGCAATTTATGGAATCCGCATGCTAGAGGTTTTAAAAAAACTAGATATCGGGACATCTCTTGTAGTGTCTGAATGGGGCGCAAAATGTATTGCAATGGAGACAAAGTATGATGTGGGGTATGTAAGATCATTGGCATCTACATATTATGATGAGAAGAACATGGCAGCCGCAGTATCAAGCGGTACGCACAAAACTGATGGTATGATGATATTGCCATGTAGCATGAAGACACTATCAGCTATAGCAAATGGCTATGATGACACGCTTGTTGCACGTGCTGCCGGGGTGGCAATAAAAGAATCACGCAAGCTTGTCTTGATGGTACGCGAGGCACCATTTTCTGCAATTCATCTTGAAAACATGCTAAAACTCTCCAGATTGGGAGTTGTTATAATGCCACCTGTAACGGAATTTTATACTGCTCCAAAGTCAGTAGATGATATAATAAACCACGGTGTTGGAAAGTGCTTGGATCAGTTTGGAATAGAGCATGACTTGTATCACCGCTGGGGTTCTAGGTGAGCACTTGCCACAATTTCTTTTAGAAAAAACTACCAGTGCTGATATAGAAAAAACATTTGATGTAATGACTGATATTATGGGCATGCAAAAATTATTACCGCACCGCTTCCCATCAATCAGACTGCTCTCATCTCGCGGAAATACATCTGTTGCAGAAGAGCACCGCATTATTGCAGGAAAAGAGTTGATAATGACTACAAGGCACATGGTGGATAGACCATACAAACATGAAGTGCTTGTAATTGGAGGTGATGCCAAAAATAGCCACATTGTAGAGTTGTACGAACCTGTTGGTACGGGGACTAGAATTTCAATAAATGTTAACTTTAGATTGCATGGTGCTATGAGGATTGCAGGACTCTTTGGACCTAGTGGGCTTGAGCGAGATTTCTCTAAAGTTATAGATGAGCTTGTACTGACTGTGAAGATTTAGTCAGATTTTGTCTCTTTATCCTTAAAGTCTTTTAGCTCTTTTTCACCCTCTATCTTTCCTTTTTCGTACTCTCCTTTTGCCTTGCCAAACGTCTTTGCAAGCTCTGGGATTTTTTTTGCACCAAAGATAAGCACCACAGCTATTATTATGATGAATATCCATTCTTGGCCTGCAATAAAACCGGCAAAGTTCATTCCAAACATTATGATATTATTTTACACATTTTAGATTTAAGTGTTCAACCTTGCCTTTCTCTCAATTATAACCATGCCTGCAGCATATAATGCGATCATCGGGCCTGCAATAAACCACATTGTAACACCACTCCCGTCAGGTGTGATTATAGCCCCAAATATCACTATGACAATTATTGCATATCTTGCATTTCTTCTCCAAAACTTTGTATCTGTAGCTCCGGATGCTGTTACTGCATACATGACTAGCGGTAGCTGGAACGAGAGTCCAAATGCTAGCAGAAATTGGAGAACAAACGTCACAAAGTCCATTACATTAAGAAATGTAACTAGTCCTGCTGACTCACCATACCTGTACAGAAATTCTAGTATATATGGCACTACAAAAAAGTATGAAAAGATACAGCCTGCGGCAAAAAGCCCAACTGCTGGTATGGATATACCCCTACCTACATTAATCTCGCTTTCTTTTAGTGCGGGTTTGATGAATCCTACCATTTCTCTAACAATTATTGGCATGCTTGCAAGTATTCCAACTAGTGCTGCAATGTACACCTGTGCAAAAAATGCCTGACCAGGAGCTGTTTGAATCAACTGTACATTCTCTGGTACTAGTGTATCTCTCATGTGGTTTGTAATTTGTGCTGCCATGTTATCTAGTGGCTCTGGCGTTGGATAGTATATCATTACATCTCCTATTTGTACTGGCTCTGCATGAAATGTCAGCAAGAATACTGTAATGATTCCAAGTATAATTATAATTCGTAAAACTCTTTTTCTTAGCTCATTTAGGTGAATGCGAATCTCTTCAAACTCTGACATCTAAATCATACTAGTCATTGACTGTTTTATCTATTTGCCTGGAATGGGGAGCAGCTTTGCCTCTGGTAAGCCAGCTTTTTTTAGCTCATCATGTGTTATGCCCTCAAACTCTAGAGATATTATAGCCTTGACACTAAACTTTTCCTCCATGGCTCTTGCAAGACCTGCTAGGTCATCTCCAGAATAGATTTCTTTAGAGTCCTTTAGGAAGATTCTCTCGCCTTTTTCCATCTCTTTTCCACCATATTTGGCTTGGAGGAATTTTGTTATATCTGGTAGTTCATCCCTTGAAATATTATTGTGAAAGTATGTGATTCCCTTTATTGATTCATAGTCGTATGGTGTTCCGTCTCGGTACATAAATACGCCAATAAATATTGCATCTGATTCGGGTTCTCTTATACACTTTATCTCCCAATTTAGCAATTTATCTTGCTCATATTTGAAATTGCCCAGTTCATCTGGGGTTATCTTCCAGTATCTTGATCTTGCCATTATGTGATATTCTTGTACTTTCTGTTATAAATTGGTTGGATTTTTCTGCCTATGGTATGGCATTTACTCACAAAATCATTATTCTGACAAAAAGTACCATTTTACTATAGGTGTTATATCTGGAATCATAAATTGACAATATATGGCATTTTATGCATTTAGAGATTCAGGCTAGTATCTGTATGGCAGATGTGTAATCACGTATTTGGGCTGTGAATTTACAAAAAGTACAGTATGAGGAAACAGGTGTGTGCTGTTTTGATGATGTGGCTATTTTGAGTGCTATTTTGAGTACAGATATGGGGTGCTATTTTGTAGTTTTTAATATACTCTAAATGCTGATGCCTAATTTCATACTGTCTTTTTATATGAATAATGTAAAGAACACACATGGGTAATAGAGTAACAATAGTACTAAATACATCAAACACGGAAAAATTGCGGTCGCTTCAGGCAAAGATGATAAAAACATCATCAAAATCTGTCAGCTTTTCACATGTGATGAATTTGGTATTAACAGAAGGACTGAAAAAATACAAGTTCTAATCGTGCACACAAGTATGTCATGAATGTCATGAATGCTATGCGACGGCTTTGTGTATGTGGCTTGGCATAAAGCAGCTTTGTGTGTATGTGCTGTTGTGTATGGTGTCTGTGATAAAGTACGTGGAGTTGAAATTAATGAAGTAATCGATGTTGTAATCGATGTTGTAATCGATGTTGTAATCGATGTTGTAATCGATGATGTATTTGATGATGTATTTGATGTTGTATTTGATGTTGTATTTGATGATGTATTTGATGGAGTTTTGCCCAATCATTCCGGGCATGCTTGTGATTGTAGCCAATGTTGACTCCTAAACCACACTCCTAAACCACACTCCTAAACCACAAATCTTGGTAATTCACCATGCATGAAAAACCAAAATTATACAGTATCATGTCTGCTGTATTGCTAACATACAAGGAGTGTTACTGCTTTAGAGTGGCCAAAAACCAGAATGGCTGATATTGTACTTGCAATTCTGTTAATTTGTGCTAGTGTGACTAGAAGGTATGGTATGTGACTAGGATTTCATACCTTTGGAATAATACAAAAGTGGTTCTGGGCGGTGGGGGATGTTTAACAACACGTCCACAGAACCACTATGCCATGTTATCAAAATATGAGTATAAAAGCACAAGATTTTACGCAAGATAGATTAACCTCAATTAAAACTTGGAATTTGTGCCAACGTATGTTGTAAGTGTAACAATTGAAAACAAGCCTGGGATTAGTGATCCTGAGGGTATGACGATTCTAAATGACTTGGTATTAAGAAACCACTCTGCGCCGGTATCTGAAATTAAAACAGCAAAGATGTTGAAATTCAAGGTAATAAAAGACAGTAAGGGTGAAGCAGAGGACATGGTTCGGCAAATATGTGATGAATTGCGAATCTACAATCCACTGGTAAGTGTAATTTCAGTAGATGTAACTCAAGTATGATACTTTTTGACATGAGTTGAGGATATCATATTTGTTGTGTCGGTATTATGGGTAAATGGTGCACTTATTGTGATGTACTAATTCTGAGCATCAGTAACTGTTGCCAATTTCAAATAGTGGTTTGAATGCTGAATATACATAGAGCCAGTCGAGCCCGCAGGGGCAGGTTCTCCATCAAATGTCAATATTGTAAGATATGCATTCACATCCTCACCATCTATGGTTATCATACCACGTTTACTTGGCGAGCCATCAATTCCTGTAATGTTTCGTGCCATATCCTCACCAGATATGGTGAAATTCAGATAACTGTTGATGAATGTGGATATTTCTTTGTTAAATGCTACAGTGATCTCATTGGGGCCGGTTATCTGGGCTATGATTAATGTCTCATCCATGTCTTTGATGTCTCTTTTTGGGATTACCTTTATTGTGACAGTATCTGAATCCATATAGCCACCCTCATCAGTAACTGTGAGTGTAAATACTAGAGTGTCAGTTTTTCTTGGTGCATCAAATGTTGGCATTGCTGATGTCTCCTCTGAGAACTCTACAGTATCCCCAGAGTCTTGATTCCATGAATATGTCAAATCACCATCATCCGTAGATGCGGAGCCATCAAGTGTGACTGTCCTGCCAATAGTGACTGTCTTGTTTTTTCCAGCATCTGCTGTGGGAATCAGGTTTAACTCTAATATCTGGATGCCGTCATCAGACTGTGCAGGTACTATTGCATAACTTTTGGAACCAATGGTATATGTTTCAATGTGTTTTAGTCCTGCAAGCTCCAAGGCATCATTATCTGAAATGTTATCCACTGGTATGATTCTGTTTGGGTTTGTAATGTTTAAAATCTGTACTGCATTGTCAGTTTCAGCTGCAATTGCTGCATAGTAATCGTTTCCAACACTAAATGTAGATACTGCACGTGCGCCTCCAAGTTTTATGGTATCATCATTTTCAATCAATCCCTTTGGAATCATTCTGTTTGGATTTGACACATCCATGATTTGGACTTTGCCAAGTTCACT
>JAPOPJ010000114.1 GCA_026712925.1 Nitrososphaerota archaeon | reverse complement strand
GCCTTTGCAATTCCAAGTGTCCTGTCCCAAGCATTTCCTGTAAAGTCTTGTTCTACTGCAACAATAGATGGAGTCCCAAAGTTTTCAAGATATGTCTCGCGCACCTTAGAGCCAGGTCCTTTTGGTGCAACCATAATCAAGTCAACATTGTTAGGTGCCTCAATCCACTTCCAATAGATTGCAGCAGCATGTGAAAATGACAATGCTTTACCCTCTGAAAGGTGTGGAGATATGTCATTTTTGTACAGTTGGGCCTGAATCATGTCTGGAACAAGCACATGTATAATGTCAGCCTCTTTTACAGCATTTCCCACAGTTAGTACTTTATGACCGTCAGATTCTGCCTTTTTCCAACTAGTACCATTTTCTCGGAGACCAATAACCACATCAAGTCCAGAGTCTTTCATGTTATTTGCCTGGGCATCGCCCTGAATCCCATATCCTAATACTGCAATCTTTTGATTTCGTATCGGATCAAGACTAATGTCTGCATCCTTCCACGTCTTTGCCATGTAACATGTCTAGAAACACTGCAAATATTAACTATGAAATGCTATTTCAGCAGTGCTAACCACATCAATATATTTTCCAAAAGTTATAGATGCCGTCCAAAACACAAATCATGAAAATAGCAATCATTCTAAATTTGGATCTCAGCGATATGGGCGGATCTATATTGATCATCGTTTGCAATAATATTGAGAAGGTCATGCATCTAGTATAAGCAGGATTGATTTTAGTACACCAGAGTGGCAAAACATCCCATTATCAAGTATGCTAAAAATTAATCAAATTCTGAATTTGTAGAATCTATTATAGAATCTTACCCAGATATATAGTCCAGTTAGATTCAGTCAACTTGCCAGAAAATTTGTCAAAAATGATTAACTCCAAAGTTTTTTAAAGTATGTATCATTTTGCCAAGTATGCAGTTAGGAAAAGTTAGATCCCCCCCCCATTTTTGGCATAATAGGGCTAGCTGCGGCAATTTTGCTATTAACATATAGCGGGGCAGTTCAGGAATCCTTTGCAAATACAGGTGTAGGCTTCATTAAACGCGGTTCCATCGTGGATGATGCTGGTACTACTAGTACTAGATTGGGCGATGTTAAAGATATGCATCATTTCACGGTTGGGCAGACAAACTATATAGCAGTATCTAGCTCCGAGGGCATCCATCTAGTTGCGGTAGATAATACTGGCAGTCCATCTGCTGCCACTGCTACTGGGGGTGCATGGGGGTCTGTCATAAATATTGTCATGTATGAGAGCACATCGAGCACCCGCATCGTGGGCTTGTATGAAAGTGCCGCAGGTGTTATCACGACAGGTACTGAGGGTGCGATTCAGACATTTTCTATCTCTGGGAATCAAGTATCTAGAATTAGTGCTAGCGCATTGATTAGTGCCGAATTGGCCATCCCCGTTGGCCTTGAAATCTATTCTCCACAAACAGGTAAACACTACGCGGTAACCACCTCTGGAGTTACTCAAAACAAGAGCTATGTACACATAATTGATATCACCGATCCGAGTACAGCAGCTGAAATTACGGCCACCATCACGGACACGACCAATTTGTCTCTTCGAGGTCCCTCTGACGTGGACATATACACCACAAATAACAAGTATTACGCGGTGGTTACATCATACTATGAACACGCTGTAACCATACTAGACATTACCTCTCCAAATGTCATCACTCACGTCGCGACGTTATCAGACAACACAGATCGCCTGCTAAATTCGGCCGAAGAGATAGAGATCTATTCCACAGGAGGCAAGCACTACGCTGTAGTAATACCCAGAGTCAATACTGAAGCTGGCATCCAAATACTTGACATCACTGACCCGACAAATCCGACTGCCGTAGGCAAGCTGCAAGTTGCCAATAACAACAATCTGTATTCGCAGGCGATAGCTTTGACCCTACACACCTACAATGACAGATGGTACGCATTGCTAATAGGTAAGGACGGCCACAATTCCCTCCAGATAATAGACATAACAGACCCGAGCGCGCCTGAAGCGTCATCTCATATACGCCCCGCCAACACTAACGAGAAAATAACATCCGTTGAATCCTATGCGATAGGCGAGCGGCAGTTCGCGTCAGTGGGCACAACACGTATTGATAACACCAACCCTCTCCCTGGTCTAGACATACTCGAAATGGCATTTTTAACATCAAATGCAGGCCCTAACCAGTCTAGAACACATGGCCAGACCGTTACACTAAATGGCGCAGCTGCTGTCACAGTT
>JAPOPJ010000227.1 GCA_026712925.1 Nitrososphaerota archaeon | reverse complement strand
TTAGTCGCATTATATCCCAACATACCCGCGTATTGCGACCAGGATGCTTTATGGTAGTAAACATCGGCGACATATTATGCTTCCAAGATTCAGACATGCCAAGATTTCAGGCCAACAACATACGCGGCAAGAAGATAAACGTGACACGCAATGACATTCTTGTTGCCAAACAAAAACATCCCGACATGAATCGATATGATCTTGCCTGCCTGCTAGGATGTAGTGAACAGACAATTCAGCGTAGGCTCGAACATAACAATGTGCGTGGAGGCAAATCTTCACCACCTACAAAGATTTTGCTTACCGGTTCTATGCTGGCAGACATGGCAGAAAAATGTGGGTTATACCTGTATGATAAGAGAGTTTGGCACAAGGATCCGTGCTGGACAAACAGTCAATGGCACTCTGTATCTTATAGAGCCGTCGATGAATTTGAGCACATTTACATATTTTGGAAACCCGGCATAACAAATTATGACCGAAACAGAATTGAATCAGAGGAATGGGCAGAATGGGGTTCACGAGGAGTATGGAAAATTAAATCAGTTAGGAACAATTCCAGACACGATGCAGAATTTCCAGAACAGCTTGCAGAAAGGGTGATCAAATTATTCTCCCCGCATGATGGAACTGTTTTGGATCCATTTGTAGGTACGGGAACCACTATTACAGTGGCAAAAAAACTGGGTAGGAAATGGCTAGGCATAGACATTAATCCCAAATATGTGCAAATGGCCTTGGAGCGTACCCATGAATCTTGATGATTTAGAAAGACTTGAGGAAGTAACCCTATCCATGGTGGTACAAGCAATCATTGACTACAAGGACAGGGCAGTTATCATATTCAAAGAAGAAACAGACAAGGCCCAAGATATAGCAGAAGATGTAACAAGAGAGGCACTAGATGAAATGCACATTCCCAAAATAAATCTGCGACTATATGGCAAGGCCGATGTTAAAAAAGCAATCTATGTATTTCTTCCCAAAGCAATACCGGTTGCACTGATGCTCGACACTAAAACAGAAAAAAGTGACGAGAATACAGCAACCATTCAAATGTCTCAAACATCCATGTGTGTCAGAATGAAACATGCAGATAAAATATTAAATGAACAAGGCAAACTTGAAACCGTCATAAAAAGAGAGAAAAATACACTCCAGACTGTCACAATAATTGTAAAATATCTCTATACAGAACAGGTATTAGGATATAGACTAAACAAGATCATAGTTGCATGTATTCCAAATGGACAACTACAAGAAAAGTACAACCCTGATGCAGAACATACTATTTGGAGGACTGGTCGTAACGCCCCAACACTGGGTGAAGACTTTAGAGTTCGTGTAAAATTTGACGAGTTAAAGAAACATGCAGACTGGCGCGTGCACGACATTCCAATACAATAAAACATCTTAGAAATTCATGTGTATGACATCCCAGTACATACCACTCCACGAAACCCTCCATGATTAGTATCCTGTTCCAACATAGCCAGGCTTGACTGTAAGTACATCTAACATATATCAAATATGAGTCATAGCAGTAAAGACTGATACTGTCTGATGTGTTTTTATTGTATAGTGTGTAGGTTAAAGCTCGGCAAAATCAAATCAGTTAACAAAATTTCAACATTTGATAGTTTTTAAGTTACGGCTAAAAGAAAACCATCAAGATGCAGGCAGTAGAAATACTACGGGAGGCTTCGGACAAAATTTATCAAAGTGTAGCAGGTCTTGCAGGCACGGCAAATGCCGCTGGAGATTTTGGTGTAGGTGCAGGCGGAGATGTATCTCGCAATATTGACATTACAGCAGAAAAGGCAGTTCTAGACCACCTCAAAGAAGCAGGCTTTGGTTGTACTATTCTAGGCGAAGAGTGCGGAAAGGTGGAATTAGGCGATTCAAATGGATATGTCATAATGGATGCAATTGATGGCTCTGCAAATGCAGTAAGGGGCGTTCCGTTTTTTTGTAGCTCGCTTGCATTTGCCACTGAGGATAGACTAAGTTCAATAACTGATGCTGTAATTACAGACCTCTCAAACGGGGACATGTACTGGGCAACACACGGGGGCGGATCATTTCTAAATGGCAAAAAGATTCACGTCCATGACAAGGACCCCATATACAAGATAGTAGGAATTAACACATCTGGTGCAACATCAAAACTGATGCAAAAGATGCAACCCATATTTGAGCAACACAACCACACAAGGCATTTTGGTGCAAATGCACTAGAGATGGCATTTTTTGCAAGAGGACTTTTGGATGTTTATGTAGACCTAAGAGATAAAATACGAGTCCAAGATGTAGCAGCAGGATACCTCATAGCAAAAGAAGCAGGCGGGCTAGTTCTAGATGCAAACATGAAGCCGCTTGATTCAGACCTAAGTTATCAAACACGGCTCTCATTTATTGCCGCTGCCAACCAAAAGATACTAGATAATGTCTTTGCAGGTGTAGTGTAAGGTTTGT
>JAPOPJ010000221.1 GCA_026712925.1 Nitrososphaerota archaeon | reverse complement strand
TGGTGCAAGACCTTGGAGTAAAAAAAGATGACATCCAAGTATATTTTTCAGGAAATGAAGGGTTTCATGTATATGCGTATAATACACAATTTAGCAAAATCGGCTCTAAAGAAAGATCAGAGCTAGTAGATTACATCATGTTTAATGGTGCAATGCCAGAAACATTTGGCATGAAAGCAAAAAAGCCCAAAAGGGAATCATTTCCAGAGTTTGGTCAGTGGGGCTGGAGGGGCAGATTTGCACAACAAATGTACATCTCAAAGACACGGCGCTCAAAAGAGATAACCAGACTCTTATCTGAAGGGTACCAGTCATTCCAGCAAAAACTCAAAGATATGTCTGGTGTGATGGGTGCTAGAGTGGACCCTAATGTAACTATGGATGTGCATAGAATATTCAGACTCCCAGGCTCGCTAAATAGCAAAAGCGGCCTCGGAAAGATTCCATGTGAGGATATTAACACTTTTGATCCATATGTGGATGCTGTACTATTACACCATGATATGACCAAAATCATTGCAGACTGTCCTATTTCATTTAAACTGCGAAGGAAAAAGTTTGGCCCATACTATGGAGAGAAAATATCGGTTCCAGCATATGCTGCTGCATACATGATTTGCAAAAAACTAGCAAAAATTGCATAAATTTGCATAATTACCATACCATATCATCAGATAAAACAAAACTTTGGATTAAAACACAAAATTCTGTATATCTGGTAAGACATTAATTTAGCAAGACATAACTAAAGTTGATTTTGTATAGTGCCGCTACAGACAAACAATCACCGCCACCTGACACGGGCAGATTCCTCCGTATAGGGATTATAGCTATAATTGTAGTCGTGATATTTGTAATTGGCGGCAATCAGGCAGTCATTTTATCGATGAACTTTACAGAGTTTGGTGAAAAGTTCACAAAGCCACTATATTATACTCTAATATCTAGTGTAATTTTAGCGACAATTGCACTTGTACGTGTAAATGTAGTTGGTCGTTCTTCTATATTCTGGTATGGTCTGAATACTGCTATAGGATTCATTGGAAGAGGTGGGCAGCAGATATCTTCAAACATGACCAGCTTTGGAGACTATAAACTCAGTGGGTTGCAATTTGTAGTGTGGCAGATAACCAAGGTGTTTCTCTTTGGGGCATTTTTTGCAAATATTATGTTTGGCTTTGCTGCAATGGAGTTCCTTGATGGGAATAATCTTGGAATAGAGAATCTGCCAGCATTATTTACACTTCCATTTGTATCACCACCAACTGATCCCACATATGCAACAGAAACAGTAATCCCAATGATTCCGGCACTCATTGTCTTGTTACCTCCTATTCTTGCTGCTGTAGGATTGAGATTGGTGTTATATGTCGGAGTGCATCGTATTATACATGTCATAACATCATATCTAAAGGACTCTAATGAAGGCCAACCAAGATATCTAAACTATGTCTCTACCATAGAGGCTATAGTTGGAATTGGTGTAATATGGGCAGGATTTAATCTCTTCTTTACAGACCAGATAGACTATAACACGCGATATATTATTGGCGGTGTTTTGCTTGTCGGATTTACCTTGATTGGATTCTCTGTTGTAGATAGGATACGTGCGCGAGTTTTAACTCACATGTTCAAGCGTGATGTCTATATCCGGTTTCTTACCATACTAGCTATTGCAATAATTGTAGCAGGTGTAGTATCAGTGAATAACAGCATTGCTGATGCTAAAAAGTTGGAATATTTGGGTCCATACACGGCACAGCAAATTGGAGTGAATAGGCATTTGGGTGAGCTTGATAATGTGCAAGAAAACATTCATGAAGTAGAGTTGCAGTCCGTGTCACCAAATAATATCAGCAGTTATGTTGAGGATAATAGTGATGTGCTAGATGTGAT
>JAPOPJ010000220.1 GCA_026712925.1 Nitrososphaerota archaeon | reverse complement strand
TCCGATCTTTACAATACAAAAAACCACCTCATTTGCAAGTAATAAATTAGATTCCGTAGCAGATTATATTATATGGTATGCCAAAGACATAACATTACTCAAATATCATAATTTATTTACTAAAAAAGAATATCCCACTAATGATAATTACTATAAATTTGTAGAATTGACCGATGGTACAAGACGATTAATGTCAACTGATGAACGTTTTACTCCAAACCACATTCCACCCACTGCACGAATTTTTAGACATCATAAGTTGACTTCAGAAGGAAAAAGTTCCAAAAATACAGAATTTGAGTTTAATGGAACGATTTTTACACCTAGATATGGTCATTGGAAAACTTCGATTGATGGTTTAAAAATTCTTGCACAAAAAAAACGCATAATACAAATTGGTAATGGAATTGAATATGTTAGATATTTTGATGATTTTCCATATAAACATCTTAACAATGTTTGGTCTGATGTAATAAGTGGTTTTATGAAAAAAATGTATGTTGTTCAGACCAACCCTACAATAATAGAGCGAATCATGCTCATGTCTACTGATCCAGGAGACCTAGTACTTGATCCCACATGCGGTTCAGGCACAACAGCATATGTTGCAGAAAAGTATGGCAGAAGATGGATTACATGCGACACCTCAAGAGTTGCAATTACATTAGCAAAGCAAAGACTAATGACATCATATTTTGACTATTACAAATTACAACACCCAAACGAGGGCATATCCTCTGGATTTGAATATGAAACCGTCCCACACATCACACTAGGCTCTATTGCAAATAATGAAGAGCCGCCAACTGAGACGTTATATGACAAACCAAAACTAGACAAAACAAAAACCCGAATATCAGGCCCATTTACAGTAGAGGCAGTTCCAGCACCTACTGTCAAATCAATAGACGAATTATCAAAATCAGATAAACCAAAAAATAATCAAAATTTAGGCAAATCACTACAACAGCAGTGGCGTGATGAATTATTAAAAACTGGAATACGTGGAAAATCTGGTCAGAAAATAGAGTTTAGCAGAGTAGAGACACATCCTGCAACTCGTTGGATTCATGCAGATGCTGAAACTATAGGTAAAAATCCCAAACGCGTAATGATATCATTTGGTCCAGAACATGCACCACTTGAACAAAGACAAGTAGAGCTTGCCATTGAAGAGGCCAGAGAACAAGCACTAAAACCTGCCATGATAATATTTGCCGCAATGCAATTTGATCCAGAAGCCGCAAAAGATATTGATGAGTTAAACTGGCCCGGCATCACCATACTAAAAGCAGAGATGAACAAAGATTTACTAACTAAAGATCTCAAGAAAAAACGAACAACAAATGAATCCTTTTGGTTAATGGGTCAACCAGATGTTGATTTGAAAAAGAACAAAAATGAATACACCATAAATGTGAATGGTTTTGACTATTACAATATTTCAAATAATAAAATCGAATCTGGCAGTTCCTCAAAGATTGCCATGTGGATGCTTGATACAGATTATGATGGTAGAAGCATATACCCACAACAGGTGTTTTTTCCAATGAGTGGTAATTTGGGATGGGAAAAACTATCCAAAACATTACGATCACAAATTGATGACACCTTGATTGAAAAATATTCAGGAACAAAATCCATACCATTTGAATCTGGACCAAACAAGAGAGCGGCAGTAAAAATAGTAGATGACCGTGGTATAGAGTCACTAAAAATTGTGGAATTGAAATAACATGCCTGCTGAAATAGACAACCTTATCATATGCAATCCGTATGAAATGCCTAAACAACACTGGAGGTATGATCGTTCTAAAAGAGAGTTTGATTGTATAAATGGACGTAGACCGGCCGGATACCTCATTGCAACTCCTGATAGTAAGTCCTTTGATGATCCGGGCATATTTCAAGAGATAAAACTAGTAAACCGCATAAGAACACGCGTAGATAAATGGCGAGATAATGGTTATCCTGGAATTACCGGCATAACTAGAAATCTATTAGAATTTTGGAAGAATGATAAACATCGAGAGAATCGATTCTTTTTCTGCCAGCTGGAGGCAATTGAGACACTTATTTGGCTTGTTGAGGGGAATAGTGCAGAAAAGCAGGGAATCAGCATACCCTCTGATGGTGGTGATTTTGCAAGATGGTGCTCAAAGATGGCTACCGGAATAGGCAAGACTATAGTTATGGGAATGGTAGTTGTTTGGCAGGTAGTAAACAAAATCACATACCCTCATGATGTCAGATTTTCAAAAAATATGCTAGTAATGGCACCGGGTCTTACTGTAAAATCACGGCTTCAAGTACTCTACCCAACTAGTAAAGACAACATATACGATGAATTTGTAATGGTGCCTGATTCACTACGTGAGAAATTACACCGAGTGAATATGACCATACACAACTGGCACACACTATTACTCGAAGAAGATTCACCTAAAAGTGTCGTAAAGCTTGGACCAGAAAGTAATGAAGCATTCTCAAGGAGAATATTAGGACATAATTTAGAAAAAATAATTGTAATAAATGATGAAGCACATCATGCTTACAGAGCTAACGATGAACAAGCATTAGATATGTCTGAAAAAGAACGAGAACGTGACAAGCGATGGATTGAGGGATTGGATAGAATCAACAACGCTAGGAATATAGTGCACTGTTTTGATTTTTCTGCAACGCCATTCATACCGTCTGGAAAAAGAGTCACAGAAGAT
>JAPOPJ010000139.1 GCA_026712925.1 Nitrososphaerota archaeon | reverse complement strand
GGATACTGATGCAGGGTCTGTAGAGATGATTTATGATGAAGGGTATCGTGGTAGTGATATTTTAAACAGGACTGCCAGATTTGTCACATCCAACTTGGGATTGTCAGCACTGGTTTTGCGCTCTACAATTGCACTACGAGAGCATGTAGCAGGACAGGACAAGGATTAACTCTGACTGTGATTATACATTTTACACATTTTGCAGGATGTTATTTGCTGTGTGGATAAACAAATCGTACATCATGTCTAAATAATATAGAATCTACCTCAAATTCACATCTTTACTAATATGATATTCACAAAGTTATTGTACATCTTTGGTGATCGATTTGTAAAAATCCGATTGTCCAGTGATTATTGGGTTTGTTTTTGGCATATTAGAGAGTTGAGCATTGTAGTCTTGGATATGTTGGATATTTAGCAAAAGTCTTGTATTTGTGGAAGATGCTAGTTATCAACATAGTTTTATTGTATGAGTCTGTTTCAATTGTAATGAAAATAGCGGCATTTGATTCAAAAGGATTTCATAGAGGAAAATTTATCGTAACGGTAGCGGGTGCTAATCCCGTTGAGAAATATCTTGGTTTTAACTCTCAGTTGGGAATGGGAGTTATAATACCCAATAGTGATGAGTTTGTCAAGGCCTTTGTAGGTAAAGTGGCTGAACTACGGGAGAGTTTCAAAATCAAGGACAATTTACCATTCTTTTCAAGCTCACATCTTATACGAATTTTAGGTATGAAAAAAGCCATTTTATTTGCAGATCAAGTAATAACACATGTACAAAATCTAATTGAGACGGTGCATTGTTCTTATGTAATACTGCCGCCGAAGAAAATCAGTCATGTAAAGGTGGGTGGATTTAAGAATAAATCAATACTCATGCCAACAAACAAATTCCTCGATAATTTGGGATCAATGTTTTCATATCTAACTGCAAGTAGTTATTTGCACAGAAATACTTTCATAGAAAATACAATGGAATTTCACATAGATGCGTTCAGATCAAAAAGTACACCTGCATGGACTAATTTAACTGAAAAACTATCTCCAAAAATATTCTGGAGTGGTAATGAATGTAATCCGTTTATTGCATGTGCTGACCTTTTGGCGTTTCTTACAGACGTAAAATTGTATGCCAATCGGCTTAAATTAGAACCAGCTGATATTAAGCAGATTTGGAGTGGGTATTCATTTGATGTCACAGTTCACTTTTACAACGAGAATAACTTGACAATTTATTCATGGTATGATGACATGAATATTGACATTATACCATATATGGCAAAACCAACACTATTCCTAGCAATCGATAATATTGAAGATCCAAGATATGCTGACAAAGATTATGAAAGTAGTGAAATTTCTGAAATCAAACCTAGGAAATTTCACAATGTTATCAAGAAATCAGATGTTTACTACTCCGCTGTAAGGCACATGTTTGGTAAATGCGGTTCCTTGAAAATTTTCCAAAGGCCTGAGGATAAAAATTCTATCCAAGATGGTGACATATTTGTCTATGTGGGCCAGGACTCAAAAAAGATCGGGGAAGATTACAGACGTACCTATGACATAAAATTAATGTCTGGCTTGGAACTACGCCGTGAAACAAATAAAAAATATGAAATTATATTAAATTAATGAAGTACTTTCGTGAATGTTGCCGGGGGTGGGAACAATCATCATGTTTATACATCAAGATGTTATCTTATTAACTTTGCGCATAGGAGTTTGTTGCACAATTTTGTGAATTTCGTACTTTTGTGACTAATTCTATCATAAGTAGTACCAAATCAAATGAAAACTGTACCCATGATACCAACTTGGCGTGTACATCGCATTTATGCTACAGTATCACATATGCAAGTCTGGGACTGTTTGTTTTATGATTATGATATAATGACAGGTAAATCATCCTAGTCCTACCATCATGGTGTATTCAGAGCCTGGTTCTGGGGCAAGTATCAATGGTGCTACTTGGATGTGTTCTGTAGAGTCACCATGTAGTTCGTAACTAGTAGTTGCCCAGACATATCCTTCTTCTGCAAGGGATTCGACATTTACAAGTACGGCAAAGTCAGCAGGCACTAAATCATTTACTGATACGCGTCCATTCTCATCTGGTACTGGGTATGCTACCGGACCTATTGTGTAGGTGTATATGTAAAAGTCATCTAGATTGCTTACAGTACGTTCACCTACATCCTTTATGCCGTTAAAGTTACCATCTTCATACATGATGATATTTAGTGTTATTTGCTCCTCTGGTGTGACAGGATGAAATCCAACATCAAATGAAATTGTTTGGCCTTTTGGTATGGTTACTGATTTGTGCCAAGATGTGCGGACATCATATACTGTATGTCCCTGCGGAAAAAAGTGCGTCTGCACTATGGTCTCATTTCCAGGTATTATATCAAAGGAATATGTGCCATCAGATGCGGTTATATCTGAAGTCAGGATTCCAGTTATCTTGTCAGTTGCATACATGGTGTATCCTGCATATCCTGATTCTCCTGCATCTTGTATGCCATTCCAGTTTGTGTCACTAAATACAGTTCCAGTTATTGTTGTGGTGATCGGCCCTACATACAGAACCATAACTGCCGAGTCATCAGTGGTTGTTGTGACTACATCTCCTAGATTTGAGGATGTATCTGTATAGTTTATTGCAAATATCACATCTATTCTGGTTGGGTCTGCATCTGTAATAGTGTGGGTTGCAGTCCACAAGATACCGTCTTGTGATGTGGGTATGATGTTTGTATTGTTAATTGTAACACTGGCATTTGTTATTTCTTCAGAGGCAGTAAATGATATGGTTATGATATCTCCTGGTATGGCAGTGCTAGAGTCTGCATTACTTGATGATATGGAGACACTCAATAGTGTTGGTGGTTGGGAATCATTTACCATATAACCAAATACTGGTGCTAAATTATTCCCTGCAATATCTGAGATGCCGCTAATATCAATAATGCCAGTTGCATCTGTCGGGAGCATACCCCCTGATACATTTAGCAATATTGTATCTGTATTTGTTCCTACCATATTTGATATTTCTCTGGGGTCAGATTCACCATCTACTGTAAAAGTATAGTTTGTAGATGTTGTATTGACTGATTCTGTGAATGAAACTGTTACCGTATCTGATGATGTTATTTCGGCAGATACTATGGTAGGTAGTTGTGCATCACTTACCGCATAGCCCGTAACTGGAACAAGATTATTCCCGGCAAGATCTGTTACCGTACCTCTAATATCAATAGTGCCTGTTGCATCTGCTGAGAACAAATTTCCTGATACATTTAGCAATATCGTATCACTGCCAGTTCCAGTAATTCCTGAAATTATTCTTGGATTAGATTCATCTGTCACTACAAATGTAAAATCAGCAGATGTAGCATTGACTGGCTTTGAGAATGAAACTGTAACCATATCTGATAATGTGATTCCAGCAGAGATTACAGTTGGGGGCTGTTTGGTATTTACTGTATAATTAATCACTGGTTCCAGATTATTCCCGGCAAGATCTGTTACCGTACCTCTAATGTCAATAGTGGCAATTGCATCAGCCACCATGGGACTGCCTGAGACTATTAATGTGATGGAATCAGTACCTGCACCTGTTGTGCCTGTAAGTATTCGTGCAGTATTTTCACCCTCTAATGTGAAATTTGCAAAGTCAGCCAGTGTGG
>JAPOPJ010000218.1 GCA_026712925.1 Nitrososphaerota archaeon | reverse complement strand
TCCTCCTCCACCACCGCCACCTACATGTGCAGATAATCAAGAACTGATAGGCGATGAATGTGTAGACAAACCACCACAAGTAACATGTGGTGATGGTACGGTGCTAAAAGATGGCATATGTGTACCAGTACCAGTTGAACCAGTAGAGCCAGACGATGAGAAAAGTGGTTGCCTGATTGCAACTGCCGCATACGGCTCAGAAATGGCACCACAAGTACAGTTCCTGAGGGAAATTCGTGACAATACTGTCATGAGTACGTCATCGGGATTGGCATTCATGACTGGCTTTAACCAGTTGTACTATTCCTTCTCACCTACTATTGCTGACATGGAGCGTGAAAACCCAGCATTCCGAGATGCAGTGCGGACATTTATCACCCCGATGATTTCTAGTCTTTCAATAATGACGCTTGCAGACAGTGGTTCTGAGGCAGAAGTGTTGGGACTTGGAATTGCAGTCATCATGTTAAACTTGGGAATGTACATAGCAGCACCGGCACTAGTGGGCATTAAGGTACATAAACACATAAAGTCAAAATTCAATTGATATTTTGACTAAGTTATTATACTGATGATGTGTACCATTTTGTAATGCATATAGAGTATGAAGAATTTGATACGATTGAGGACTTTTTTTTGTACCTAGCATCTGCTTCACCTCCGATGAAAAACACCATGCCGATAAACTCGTACAAGGGCTTTGTAATGTCCTTTATACCGCTCAATCCGTCTGTAGGTGATACGTTTCTCGTTATTTATGCAAAAGGTATGTTAGAGCCCGGGATATACGAGTTTACCGTGACAACAAAATCATATAAAAAAGTCACTGAAATTGAAAGAGCAGACAAGATTTACTTTATCTCTCTGACTCCAAAGCGTAACACAATAGCAGATGTTGCAGTTGAGAATATGTAATATCTTGCTGTTTTCTGGCTAAAGTTTAATGTTGCAGAATATCATATCTGGATGTAATGTTTGGATGTGATATCTAGATATGATGTCTAGATGTGTTGCTTTGGTATGATGTCAAGACATATTATCTAATCATACTATGTGGTAAAACTTGTAATGTCATTAGTGTTGCCAAAAAATCTGGCTAAAATGCTATAGCTTTTTTGTCTGGATTTTTGGAGCAGACACTGACCTGCTTCTAGAATACTTGTCTATTATTTCATCTGGTGTCCTTCCGTTGAAGAGGTCCTTGCATAATCCCCTTAGATATCTCATTATTGCCCAAGTACCTGCCTTTAGAATCCCGTACATGAATACCTTCATCGGTGGTCCGTACGTTTTATTCCTGAGGATGATCGGAATTATATCATTTATCACTCTCAGGTTGTTCTCCCAGCATCTCCAAAATAATGTAAACTGCGCCTCGTTGAGGTTTCCAAAGTGCATCGAGTTCTTTTCGCTAAAGTCTTGGTATAGGAGTGGTGCAACTAGTCCTCTAAAGTCCATCACTCTAAAGTCACTCATCATGTCTATCGTATATTGGATGTCATCGGGCGTTTCGTCTGGCCATCCGATGATGATTGTGGCTGCTGGGAACCAATGATTTTCGTTGAGAATCTTTGCACCCTCTCTTACAACACTGCCCCATTCTTCTGGTGCAAACGGTCTTGTCTTGACACCGAGGTGTTTTTTTACCATGTTTGGTGCGACTGTTTCTATTCCAAGGTTTGTGGCAAGCCATCTCCCGGTTTCATCTTGTTTGTTAATACTTGATATTTGCTGCATTAACTGCGGATCTGCGGCTACAGCAGAAAATGTCATGTGTGTTGTACCTACAAAGTTTGCGCCCAAACCCTTGAGGCCTTTCCACAGGTCTATTATGGCATCTCTGTTTGGGATAAAGTCTCTGTTGTCGCATCCGTACAATAGCATTTCATCAGAGTGTAGCCATATGGAATCAAAACCATAATCCAAGTTGATTTTTGCTTCATGTTGTAGTCTGTCTAGCGGAAGATCTTTTTTTGATCTCTTGTTTACATCGCAAAAGTCGCATCCTCTTCCACACCCTCTCATGGCTTCAATTAGTGAGTTTATTGTAGGGCCTTCGATGGTGGGTATATTTTGTATATTTTTTACAAAACAATGCATGAGTTCTGGCGCATCACCTTTTTCCAAGTCATTAAACAGATCTAGTGCCAGTTCATCTGCTTCACCTACTACTACTGTATCTATACCGTGAATCTTCATCCTATCTGATTTTGCTAATTCCCATGCACCGTTCCCACCTACTACAACGTGAAAGTCATACTTTTTTTTCAACTGGATAATGTTTGCACACATTTTTTTAAACTTCATTGCTACATATGACAGCTTTTCTGGTGACATTGTTGTAGTAACTGGTGCCATTCCAAGCGGATCCATTACGTTAATTCCGACCACCTTTGTATCTGGTCCTATTGATTTTTCAAGCATTTCTGGATTTGCAATAAAGACATCTTCTCTGTTGTATCCTTGGAGCAGGGCACTTTCCACCCTTCTCAGTCCTACCTGTGCAACCTTGGATTCGCCGGTGACTGGATCCGTTTCAACTGCCGGGCAAAATACCTTGTCAAAGACCCATTCTGGAAGCACTTCATACGGTCCACATGCAATAAATCCGTAAAGAAAGTTACCCCTATAATTTGTCATCAAACTACGATCTGCTGTAAGTACGATTCGTTTTCCAGCCAATTACAAAACATGCTTCTAACATGATATATATCATTTACGAGGTAGTCATGCTACACGATACATGTTTTCTGGCCTCAAAATGTTATGATATTCATATTATGTATGGAATCTGCGAGAATGTGACCGTATAGGCATGGTGGTATTGGAGATATGGTACTGTGGATATGGTACTGTGGATATGGTACTGTGGATATGGTACTGTGGATATGGTACTGTGGATATGGTACTGTGGATATGGTACTGTGGATATGGTACTGTGGGTGTGGTGTTTGGATTGATGTTTGGATGTGATACTGTGGGTGTAATATTGGCACGACAGTATGGTGACTTTTATGAGCACATTTACATGCATCATCTTTGAAATGTATTTGGTTAAAATTTTGCCTATTGGTTTTTCTATTTTACGAAGTTATAAGAAAGACGCACTTTAACAGATGTTGAACATGCCTGACAGTAAAACCGTTATAATTGAAGTCTTTGTGGTGGTCTCTATTCTGAATGCATTTCTTGGTATTGGTCAGGATATTTACTCTGATGCGTTTCCTGGAGAATCACTACGATCTCCATTTAGCAAGGAACCTCTAGGTGATAGTATTGATGCCAATGTACCAAATCCTGACTTGCAAAATATACAAGACCGCATAGCAGAGATAACTGATGGGGATGCTGGCCCGCTAGATTGGATTAGTGACGGTATTGCAAACTTGCAGGTAGCGGCAGAAATAACAACCACCTTCATAAAATTCCTATTTGGGGGATACATTGTAGATATTCTTGTGGATGGTGTGGGGTTTCCGGGTCACTTTGCCTACATTTTTACAGTGCCTTTGAGCATTTACACAATTCATCTTTTAGTGGGTTTCATAACAAACAGATCAACATGATATCTTTGTGACATTACACTTTGGGGCGTTCATATTTGAGGTGCAATATTGGCACGTACAAAGTGTACTCAATGAATAGTTACATGTAATCCAAATTCACATTGAACTGGATATCATTTCTTGGAAAGATACAGTACAACGACACATGCAATGACATACGCAACAAAGATGTGTAATGCTGACACACTCACAATGACACACTATTGCTCTCTGACATCGTGTATGGTATAGTTTGCTTTCCTACAAGATGTGACGCTGTTACAAGATGTAATTATTTCTCAGCCAATTCACTATTATCTTGGTTGTAGTTTGTTGCAAATTTTCTTTTCTCCTTGAGCATCCAAAATATAACTCTGAGCATTTTGGATGAAGCTGCAACAACAGCTACACTACTGGCTTTTCTTTCTAGAACATTCCTATAGTGCGCAGTTATGGATGATTCTGGTGCGCATTTGATGTGTTCATGGGTCGCTTTTTTGATGCTTAAATTCCATATGTTTATACCATCTCTGGTTGCGGCTACTTGATTACCTGCGTTTTTTGACGGCACTGCTAAGGGAACCACGCCAAAATATGAGCAGAGTTTTCCCGAATCTTTGAACTTTTCAACGTCTCCAATTCCAGCGACTATTGTCAACGCACAATACTCACACATGCCCGGAATTGAGAGCAGTAACTGGGCATCTTTACATCCCTTGACTGTATCATGTATTCTGGCATCTACCTTTGTAACAGATTCGCTGTACATTTTGATGGTTTCAAGTTTTGATTTTAACACAAAGTCATCTATCTCCTGTACCTTTTCTAGCCACGTAGCACTGAATGGAACACTTTCTAGAATGCCTTCGGGAAGGTCATACATTTGGCTTATCCTACGTTGAATGTCCTTTGACATGGTTGCTACGCTCTGCACAAACCCGTGCTTGAATTGTACCATTCCTCTATATTCTACTATCGTATCAGATGGTGTGTAGTCTTTTATGATATACCCCCTCCTAGATGTACTGGCATGCATGCTGATATGCATGTTGATATGCTACACATACATCTTGATATACTACACATATGTCCTAGGGCATACCATGTTGTATCATCTCTAGTTTTTGATGTGTGTGATAGGCCATCTTACAGATAATTATAATATAATCCACGTATTAAAATTTTAAATGCCAAACTAGTTTGGCCCCTACTGTGATAATCATACTATATCTACAGTGTTGGCACAAGATATGGCATGTTTTATGGGTGGTAGAAATTATGCTATATTACAAAGTCATTTCCAGACAAGCCTGGAAATCCAAAACCAATCGGCAAAATCTACTATATCTAGTGCTGTGTTGATTTGTTCTGGACTAACTACAAGCCTAGCATTTGTCCTGTTTGGATTTTCTTGAAACTCTATTTGCAATGTTTGCCGCTATAGCTCCTGCTGCTATTCCATTGTCAATGTTTACCACTGACATGCCTAATGTGCAGCTCTGAAGCATGGATGCAAGTGAAGCAATACCCTTTTCACCATATCCATATCCTACAGATGTTGGTACTCCAATCACTGGAATATCCACCATTGATGTAACTAGCGTTGCAAGCGCTCCTTCCATACCTGCCACTACAATGATACAGTCCACATCCCCACTTACCATATCCTTTAGGACTGGAAAAATTCTGTGTATGCCTGCTACTCCTACATCAAAACTTGTAATACATTTACAATTCATGGCCTCACAGACAAGCTTGGCCTCTTCGGCAACCCCAATATCTGAAGTCCCGGCAGTAAGAATGCCTACCGTACCACCTTTGAGTTTTATTGGTTTTTTGTACAATAGTATGGTAGATGACTTTATTCCAGTTTTGACTGTTAACTTTAGCCTTTTTGCATATGATACTATCTTTGGATAATCTTGCTTTACCAGTCTTGAGACTACAAGCGAGTTTGATTTTTCAAATACCTTTTTGATTATTTTTTTTATCTCACCAAGTTCCTTATTCTCGGCAAAGACAACTTCTGGCATGCCTCTCCGGTTTTGTCTGCCTGTGTCTAACTTTGCAAACTCTTCTACTTTTTCAATAGAGTATAGGGCTAGCAGCTTTTTTGCCTCACTTACTGAAAGATTTCCCTCCTTTAGGGATCCTAAAATCTTGTCAATCTCCAACAAATATCATCACACGTTTGAATAAAAAAATGCTTAGATTTCGATTCCAGAGACTGCATCTTTTACACTCTGAACAGACTTTTCAAACATTTGTTTTTCATTCTCGTCAAGATCTAGTTCAATTATCTTTTCAACCCCTCTCTTTCCAACTACCGCTGGAACTCCTACTGTTACATCTGAATGGCCATACTCGCCGTCTAGATATGTAGCAACCGGGATTACTTGTTTTCTGTCCCTGACTACTGACTCTATAATAGATGATATGGCGTTTCCTGGCGCATGAACAGTTGCACCTTTTAGCTCAATTACCTTTGCCGCAACCTGCTTTGTATTTTGTACTAATTCGTCAAGCTTTTCCTTTGGAAGTATGGCTGGTAATGGTATTCCTGAAACAGATGAATATCTAGGAAGCGGCATCATGTTTTCTCCATGCTCACCTATAACTAGAGCACGTATAGAGTCACGCGAGTGTCCTGTGGCCTCGTGAATAAACTGCTTAAACCTTGACAGGTCTAGCATTCCGCCCATTCCAAATACGCGACTTCTCTCAAAGCCTGAAACCTTGTATGTTATGTATGCCATGGGATCAAGCGGATTTGTTACCGGGATTATCATAGAGTCATTTGCATACTTTTTGATGTTCTCTACCACGCTTTTTACAATTGATGCATTAATCTTTAACAGGTCCATTCTAGTCATTCCGGGTTTTCTTCCAGAGCCTGCTACAACTACTACAATATTGGAGCCTTGCATGTCTGCAAAGTCATTTGAGCCCTTTACCTCTACATCTATTCCCTGCTCTGATAGCATGTGGTTGATATCCATTGCCTCTCCTTGTGGGAGTCCTTCTGCTACATCAAGTAATAGAATCTGATCATCTAGCTTTTTGAGTGCTGAGAATAATGCCGCATCCCCGCCAACCTTTCCAGAACCTACTATAGTAAGCATAATTTGCAAAAAAAATTATCAATAATTAAATCTAGTGAAATGCTGGTTCTTTGCCAAATTACACACTTTTGTTAATTTGTGCCCTTGACCTAGATCTGTTCATCTCAGATGACAAATTTGATATATTTTGGGTTCTTTAGTAATTTTAAAATGAATTTTGATGTATGGCAGTATGGGGTCACTCTTGCTGTATTTGGTGTTGTAGATATGATACATCCCTTGGCAACTTTAGTCCATCCAAGCACCAAGTTTGGGGAAGACTCCACTACCTCTCCTTTGATGGTGAGTCTCAAGGCGTTCTCAAACGAGTAAATCTCTGTGGTGTTGATTCTGCTTATCGTATGGTACTTTTGAAGTACGTGTCTAGTTCTTGGGACGTGATTTTGACTTTAGATCAGAGGTCGTGGTGTTTCCAATCCGCGACAGGTTCCTTATGGATCGGTGACCACTGCATTAGTCAGTCTCTTGATAGCTATTTGGTAAAAGTCCTCGTCTATTTCCGCACTATGGCACTTACGATCCGTCTTTAGACATGCGACAGCCGCCGTGCACAAGCCACCAAACGGCTCCCACACCATATCGTGTATATCAGACGATGTTTCAATCAGCATTTGTATTATTTTCAATGGTTTCTGGTTAGGATGTACGTTTTTTCCATCTTCACCCTTGATTCTTTCGTTTCCGTGTATAGCAGGCTCATTCCAAACGTTTGTCATGCCTATACTGCAATGGAATTTGGCCCTCATATGACTCCATTCTTCCTCAGTGAATGGCAAGCCTGTATGGGATACAAAATATGGTTTACCGGCAGGATCACCATGTTTGTTTGCATAGTTGACTAATTTGACAAACATGTTTGGAGGTGGAAAATACCACAGATGATCTTGTGTGAGGTATTTCCGCGTGGCCGCATCCTTTACCCCACATGCCTCATTAGCATGTGAGAGTGGCAGTCCAGAACGTATCCATTCTGACCTAAGCCAACTATGCATTTTCTTTCCGTTGACTTTGGGTTCTCGCACGTACTGTACACAGACTTCTGTAACTACCGGGAACTTGCGCAACGTCTTGGTGTTGGTATTGCCTGCTATGTGTGATATTCCCTTGTTCCATATGTGGCAGTTGACAAATCTCCATCCATGCTCCACCAATAATGGGTGCACCGTTGCCCATCCTAGCTCGCTGTTCCAAAACCACAGGGTGGTGTCTTGGCCCGCTGCTCGCGTCCATGCCTCTACATGGGGGCGGTAAAAACCATCCAACCCCTCAGAGGTTTTGAGATCGCCATTGTATGAATTGAGACCATACGGTCCATCAGACATTATGACGGTAGGGGTAGGCCAGTTCTCATATAATGAAAGTACGTCTTTGCCATGTATTTCTATTTGAGCATGTTGGAATGATTGTTTCAGAATCCTATTAGTTAAATCTGCTGTCATGCTTGCAGTCATGTCATAATACAGCGATTTTGAACTATTAACTTTATAGTGTCAGAGTTCGCTCTTGCTGTGTTTGTTATGGATATGGTAAACTATGACCTCTTTTGGCCATCCAAGCTCTGAATTTGGGTAAGAACCTGAAATACCAGTACGTCAGGGCTAGGGAGATGTGCTGAAAGTCTGGAATCTGCCAAGATGCAAAATTAGGTAGAATTTATATTCATTTTTGTGACTTTTACCTCATGGTTCTAGTTATTGATCCACAGATTGCTGGCATATCTGGTGATATGCTACTCTGCTCACTTGTAGATATGGGTGCAGATAAGGCCAAAATAATTAACGGGATAAAAGCATGTTCTGAATTTCTAAAAGGCTCTACAATACAGTCAATTGACTTTAACAAAGTCGATAAAAACGGCACAAGCTCTACAGAATTATTCCTAAATGTTAATGAGATTTCAAGCACACGAAAGGGCTCTGATATCAGAGAGGCAATTGTATCAGCTACAAATCATTTGAGTCTTTCTGATGGTGCAAAGTTGTTTGCCACATCTTGCATTGATTCACTTATTTCCTCAGAGTCAAAGATTCACGGTGTCTCTGCTGAATCTGTTCATCTTCATGAGGCCTCTAGTATTGACACACTAGTTGACATTATTGGCACTGCCATATCACTTGAGGATTTGGGACTGCTTGATGAAGATATAGTATGTATGCCAGTTGCAGTAGGTAGTGGTTTTGTAGAATTTTCCCATGGTGTAATGTCGAATCCTGCAAGTGCTGTCTTGGAAATCTTAAAGGGCTCAGGACTGCACATTTGCGGCAGTTCAGTCAAAGAAGAACTAACCACACCTACCGGTGCATGCTTGCTAAAAGGCCTTGCAGCAGTATCTGTATGTTATTACCCATACATGACAGTAGAGTCAACAGGGTATGGTGCAGGAAAAAAAGATATCGGACCTGCCCCAAATGTACTAAAACTAGTGCGGGGAGATGCAGTACAAATATCAGAAACTGAATCAGTAAAAATTCTTGAAACAAACATCGATGATGTATCTGGCGAGATTCTTGGGAATTTGGTTGAAAAAATTATGAATGATGGTGCAAAGGATGTCTCCATATACCCTGGTATTACAAAAAAGAACCGGCCAACAAGTCTTGTTAGTATAATGTGTAATGATGAGTCTGTAAATTCCATCGTATCAACTCTGGTTAGAGAGACTGGCACGCTTGGCATCAGAATAAGAGACTCTAACCGCATTATAATCCCTAGAAAAACACACCACACTATGGTGGAAATAGATGGCAGAAAATTTAATGTCCGCTACAAGACCTCATTATATGGAGGACAGACTAACTTGAAAGTAGAGTTTGATGATTTAAAAAACATATCAAGCATACTGCACAAATCACTTAAGGAGGCAGAGTATTTGGTTAGAAGGGAGATTGACAAAAATGATGCCAGAAACAGTTGAAACTACCTCTAAAGATATATCAAATATACGTGCACTTGAGAAACTCACAAGTTGGTTTGATGATAAAAAAAAGGTACTTGTTGCACTCTCTGGAGGCGTGGACAGTGCACTTGTAGCATATGCGGCATTTGAAAAACTACAAGAGAACGCAGTTGCCGTAACAGCAGACTATAAAACACTCTCACAAGAAGAGCTAGACTCATCTGGTGTGGTGTGCTCAGAAATTGGAATCAGTCGGATTCTTTTAAAATATGACGAGCTTGAAAATGAGAGCTTTGCAAGAAATGACTCAAATAGATGCTTTCATTGTAGGGTAGAGCTTGGGAGTCGCCTAGTAGAACTTGCATGCTCTCATGGTGCAGATGTTATAGTTGATGGGACAAACCTAGAT
This sequence comes from Nitrososphaerota archaeon, assembly GCA_026712925.1. Classification (GTDB taxonomy): domain Archaea; phylum Thermoproteota; class Nitrososphaeria; order Nitrososphaerales; family Nitrosopumilaceae; genus JAPOPJ01. The sequence continues at coordinate 17 of JAPOPJ010000218.1, read as the reverse complement.
GACCTTGGTGATTATCG
>JAPOPJ010000215.1 GCA_026712925.1 Nitrososphaerota archaeon | reverse complement strand
TGGGTAGTGAGACTAATTTCTTTGGCATGCCAGACGTGGAAAAAAACGCCTACACAATGAAGACACTCAATGATGCAGTGGTGTTACGGAACAGAGCAATAGACATGCTAGAGCAGGCAGATAATGAGACAAATCCCATACTTCGCAAGAGCTTGCTGAATTTTGTAGTTGTCGGGGGCGGGTTTGCTGGAATTGAGACGGCAGGTGAGCTGCTAGATTTGTTGCTAGATGCAAGAAAGCACTACAAGACCATCCGTAAAGAAGACATTAGGGTTGTAGTGCTAGAAGCACTTCCTAGAATACTTCCGGGATTTAATGATGGTCTTGCCGAGTTTGCAAGAAAAAAGATGACAGAGAGAGGAATAGACATTAGACTAGAGACGGCAGTTACAAGCTTTGATGGAATTGAGGTGTCGACAAAATCACTAAAGGATTCAGATACACAAGAGAATGGTGCCATCAGGACAAAGACGCTAGTATGGACAGCAGGTGTTACGCCAGTCAATACGATAAAGAGATCAGTATTCAATACAGAAAGGGGTAAGATTATAGTAAATGACTTTCTTGAGGTTCCAGAGTTTCCAGGAGTTTTTGCAGTCGAGGACTGTATGTTATTTGCAGACCCGCAGACAGGTAGGCCGTATGCACCTACAGCACAAATTGCAGAAGCTCAAGCCAAGACTGCGGCAGGAAACTTGGCGGCCTTGATAAGAAACACGAGCATGAAAAAATTCGAGTATCACCCCAAGGGCCAGATGGCAATAATTGGCAAGAGGACAGGAATTGCTACATTTCTGGGTATGAATATATCTGGATTTACTGCTTGGTTAATTTGGAGGAATGTGTATCTCTCAAAGATTCCCACACTTGACAAAAAGGTTCGTGTACTATTAGACTGGACAATTGACTTGTTCTTTGATAGGGATGTCTCAAGGTTAAAGCTGATGAAGCGCGAACCAGACAGGGAATACAAGGACTTGGATGAAGTAGATGATGTTTGGTAGGTTTAGTCTCTTTTGATTCGCCATATTATAATTGCAGGAGCTGCTACATACATGCCCGCATTTAGTGCTATTACTGCTAGGCCATATCCTAAGATATCATATTCAGAACCGGTCTCGGCGTAATTTAGTAGTGGAAGTGTATGTAGTAATGGTGTTATTGCAATTCTTACTGCATCTTGGAGTAGTGGGTTTTGGCGTTGCATATCAGCCACTACAGGAGAAAATGAATAGTACATCCCGTTGAATGCTGTCATGAATGCAGTGCCAGAGTTGGTGCTCATTACCTTGCTGTCCCGAATTTCTCTTAAGAGTTGTACTTGCGGTGCTAGTTCAGAACCGTATGCCGCAGTTGCAATCAGGCAACCACCACCCTCTTCTACATCATCATTTGTAGTGTCAGTCATATCTCCAGTAGTGTCAGTCATATCTCCAGTAGTGTCACTGGTGGCATCATCAGTCATGTCACTGGCATCATCAGTGTCGGTTTCAGCGTCTGCAAGTATTTTAAATGCCGCCACCGCGTCATCAAATATTGCTAACTGAGAATCAAAGTCGACTGCAGAATTGGCATAGGTAAGAGTGTAGATTTTTTCAGAATCATAAATCATAATATCTTTGAATTTTACATCTAAGGGTTCGCCTGCTATATCAAAGTTGTCTGTCAGAAATAATATCAGTGCTGGCCTGTCTAGTATGGTAGATTCTTCCTGGGAGAGAATTTCAAAGTTTGATGCGTCTACAAGTTCACTCAGAGTTTTGTTCTTATCTTGCACTGCATCCTCAAACGTCATTCCGTCGGTGGGTTTTATGGTCAGGGAGATTAGTGGGTTGATTGTTCCGGTCTGTGGTCCTACTGCAATTACGTCAGGTATCTGTTCGTTGATCTTTTCAGGTTGTTGTAATAGCCATCCCGGGGGAGCAGAAAATACGATACCAAGTTCTGGACTTTCAAAGAGCTGTGGTTTGCTAGGGTCTGGAGGCGGCTGCATCATGTCAGGTTGTTCTGTCAATGTTGCTGCCCGTTCAGGTGGATCCAACGACATAAGATCAGGTACGTCTGAGCGGTCAACTATACTTATTTTGGTAATTCTTACCTGTTCAGGATCGACAGGGCGGTTATTTGGATCATTGCCGGTATCTATAGTTGCAATCTTGTCTAGTGTTACAAAACTTGCCTCTGTTACGAGTCTTCCAAAGACAGTATAGTTTTGGTCAAGAAAGTTTGAATTATTATGAACTATGAAAAATTGGGAACCTGCGCTGTCTGGACTAGCTGATCTTGCCATGGAGATTATACCACGGTTGTGTTTGATTGTGTTGAACTCGGCTGCAACATTTGATTCTGGGCCGCCTTGACCCCATGTGCTAGGATCACCTTCGATTGTGTTTGGATCACCACCCTGAATCATAAATGTTGGAATTATTCTGTGAAATAGTGTACCGTCATAAAATCCGCTTTGGGCAAGATCTACAAAGTTTGCAACGTGGTTTGGCGCATCTTTTGGAAAGAACTCCATCACAAGACTTCCCTGCGGGGTCTCTATTACTGCAAGCTTGTCATCATACTGTGCAAAGACAAGGTGTCCAGAACCTGCCAAAAGGACAAATGCTGCAAGGACAGCAATGAGTTTGTTCAACATAGTTTGTGAATTTTGCCTACTTAAAAGCTGATTGGCAAAAGCACGCAGTCGTATAATTTTTGTTTATAATTCTATTTGGTTGTGGAGTTTGTACTATTGTTAGCCCAGCAATGACTCTACATGACCCGATATGGAGACATTAGACTGTGGTTCTGGTTTTTTTCAGTGTGGACATTAGTATCTTGAATGCTAGGGTGGTGAAATTTACTCTCACTTGTCTATCGTTGATTATATTGTTGTTCATATCATTGATTATGTCATTGGGATGATATGGGTTATCCAGTATATGCAGGATTGGTTTTGATATGTTGGAGTGACAGAATATTGTTCCCATATTGGGCATGTTAGGTGTTTGTCAAAAATCCCGGATTTGGGGAAGAGTTACGAGTGTAGTGTTACGAGTGTAGTGTTACGAGAACAAAGTTTTTAAACAAATTTTACCACACCATACCATGAATGTTGAGATAGTTAGATCCCCCCATTATGTGGGTATGTTCACTTGTTGTAACATTCGTGGTTTTATTTTTTAGTGGAATGGTTGAAGATTCCTTTGCACAGACAGTTGTAGCTTATGCCGGTCCAGATCAGACAGTCGGATCTGGTGCGACAGTCACGCTTGATGGTACTGGCTCCTCGGATTTTTTAACCCATAATTATCGTTGGAGTGAGCCAACGGGTTCCATAAGCTTTTCTGGCTTCGATGAGATTCAACCCACATTTACAGCACCTACAGCGCCTGCTACATTAACGATCACGTTAACAGTATCTGGTGGTGGAAGGAGTGCAGCGGATACTGTAATCATAACTGTGTCTGACACCCCAACAGCAAATGCAGGTTCTAATCAAAATGTCAACCGTGGCGCAATTGTAACTCTTGATGGTACTGGTAGTACGGACCCAAACGGTGACACTCTAAATTATTCTTGGCTTCATACCTCTGGACCATCTGTAAGCCTTTCAAGTGCCACTGTAGCACAACCCACATTCACTCCAACATCTTTAGGTACCATAGTCTTTACCCTTACAGTATCTGATGGAACACTTTCTGACACAGATACTGTCAGCATAACAATTCTAAACCAGCCCCCTACTGCAAATGCCGGACCTGATAAAACATTTGCACCCAAAAGTACCGTAACTCTTAACGGCTCTGGCACAGATCCTGACAACGACCCCCTTACATATACATGGAGTCAGGATTCTGGAACTCCAGTTATCATAACAGATGCAACATCAGCACGAACTACATTTACAGCTCCAGCAGACCCTACAGAACTAGTCTTTACACTTACAGTTGAGGATGATACTGATACTAACACAGATACTGACACAGATACTATCACCATAACAATTGCAAAAACAGTAACAAGAAACATCAAAGAGATGAGTGAAACTCTGATATCAGCTACAATCACCGC
>JAPOPJ010000280.1 GCA_026712925.1 Nitrososphaerota archaeon | reverse complement strand
CATGGTTAATCCTACTGCACCAATGATTAAAAAGGCTACGCCCTCAGAGTTGAGGTATATTATGTATGATTCACTAAAGTTGGGCAGAAAAAATGTGCGCAACCCAAACCAATCCTGACCTACTGATAAAGATGTCAAACCTATCACAAATATCGAAAGATACAACGTATTGTGTAGGTGGAATAAGGTTTGTTTTACAACATCAATTGTAGTGAAAAGAATATCTTTGATGTTTACTTTTTTCATAAAATTACCTCAATGATTTTATCATTCTTGTATAGCAAGGCTATGCTATACACTGTGGATATAACTATCATATTATATCATCATATCATCACAGTGTGTCATACTTTACACTCCCCTGCCTATCAACTCTGTATGAGATATTGGGAGATTTGTGGAATATTGTCAGGTCAGAAAAAAAGAGTTATGTTCCCGATGTCTTTGATGTGTCGATGTTTGTATGTAGAGTGTGTAAAGCCAGAAAAAATGTATGTGAATTATTGCGTCTTTATTGACTCGGCAGGGTTGTATTTAGTCTGAGATGTCATACTACCATCTTTGTGTTTGAATATGTCTTTGCCATGTATGTGAACAAGTCTGCATTGAGTGTTATCCTAACAGATAACACATTGAGTCTTACTAGAGTTATTTATGGGATACCAACACGTCGAGTTTTCTGACAGTCTTTGATTTGTTTGTGGGAAGTTTCTCCACTGCCCTCTCAACTGCCTCTTCAACCCTTTTCTCATCAACGTCTCCACACCATCTCATAATTGTTTCTTTGGCAGATTTTTTCAATTTATCTTTATCTTTTATGCCGGATTTATTTTCAACTATTCTCTCTGCTACCACATCATATCTGAGTTTTCTATATCTAGTCATAACCTATCACCACATTATATTTATCGTATAAGGGTCCTATTAAAGCATCCTTTCATCATCGTCATCGGGTAAATTTTCATTTTTGAGTTCCACAGTTATGTTTTTTAGTTTGGAAATATCTCTGTTTTCCAACCTATATTCTTCTTCATCCATGTGGTCTCTCCCCAAGGTCTGTAGTTTTCCAGCATCGTCCCCCGTTTTTAGAACTGAATAGTTTACATCATTCATGTGATTTATGGCATCTTCTTTTGGAACTCTGAGTATCACTCCTCCAGTATCATCCCACACATGATGTGCAAACTCGTTCGCAACCGCACTCGATACACTCCAAGATTGGTCTTTCATACCCATAGCATGTTCACTCCCTGAAGTCGGATCTAATAATTCCTCTAGTGACATCCCACGCCAAAAATATTTTGTTTTGTCTAGATTGTCTTTACGATGTTTGTTTATCTTTTGTTGTTCCTTTATGGCAGAATCTAGTTCCTTTGAAACCCCTGTAAATCTATCAGGATGTTTTACAAAGGTGTAGTTAACCGCCTCGTTCCATTTTTCTTCAAGATTGCTATCCATCTTTTCGGTTATGACGGCATATATTTCACCCCTATCATCATACCTATCAGACATGTGGTTATGGTAATACGTCCTTGCCTCTTTCAGGGTTTCCATCTCTGAGATTTTTCCAAGTCTTTTTTATCAACTCCCCACTTTTCCAGTTTCTCAATTATGTCTTTTGGTCTTACCCACTTTGAAATTTTCAAGCCCGTTGTTTCTGCCACCAAATCCTTTACCCTTTCAAACTCTTTTCCACTCACAAAGTTTTCTTCAAAGGAATCTGCACCGGGTTGAAATTTTTCGTTGTGTGGATCTTCATACTGATATGCTTTGATATCATCGAGTGTGGTTTTATAAAACTCGATTTTGGGGTCTTCCCACTCTTCCTCTTCCTGCGGTTCGGTTTCACTGTGGGCATCATCCACATCATCATCGTTCTCAATACTTTCTCTGAATCCTAGTCCACTGCCGGTTCTTTTTACATACTCGACACATTTCTTATCGTAAAGGTCATCATCCTCTTTGCTGATTTCTTCCCCGTCTTTCATACGCTTCAAGATGTCTTTCAGTCTTTTCCCATCATTTTTTTCTCTGGGTTTCATATTGCCGTCTTTGTGTTTGGATATGTCTTTGCCATGTATGTGAACAAGTCTGCATTGAGTGATATCCTAACAGATAACACATTGAGTCTTTCCATGAATTATTTATGGGCTACCAACATGTCGGGTTTTCTGACAGTCTTTGATTCACCATGAAATTCTTCACTGCCAACTTTGCAGCCTCTTCAACTTTTTTTTCATTCGGTTTATCATAATCCATCCACTTCATAATTGAGGCCTTGATACACTTTTCCATCTTTTCGGGTTTTCCTTTCAGGTGGTCAAATCTCTTTGTAAGTGATTTGGCAATCTCTGTGTATTCATTTGTCATGCTATCATCAATCCCACAACCCTTAATTCTCTTTTCAATTCTTCTCTACTCATATTTAGAACACCGTTTGTTATTAAAACTGTCGATTCTTCTCTGATTATCTTATCAATCAACTTTCTTAAACACCACCTTATATCCGGGTATTTTTTCCCTTACCTCTTTTCTTTCCTCTTCACTCATACCATAATCTTGAACCATTGCCACCCCGTTAAAAATTTGTGACATATCACGGTTTTTCAATCTATACTCATCCTCTTTGAGATAATCGATTCCCTGTGTGGTAAACTTTGAAAAGTCATTATCCTCTTTTAAGACACTGTAATTAATATCATACATGCCAGGTGTATTCTTTGGGACTCTTACTATAACCCGGATATTATCCATATCTTCTCCGGATCTGTAAAATTCATCTGCCACTTCATAATCCACACTCCAAGATTGGTCTTCTCCCTATCTTTCTTGGATTCCATCACCCGCCTGTTCCAACTCTGACATACTCATACCGCGCCACAGATAATCCGCTTCATCAAAGTTTTTCTTTCTCACTTCATTGAGTTCCTTTTGAAGTTCGATTGCCTCATCTAGGGAACCGTCTATTCCCTCAAATTTCTCTGGGTGTTTTGCAAAGGTGTGATGTACGGCCTGATTCCAGTTATCGTATCCATCTATTTGGTCACTTGGGATGTGTGAATTGCTATCTTCAAAGTCTTCATAGTCCATCTCACCATTTTCGAATTTCACTCCCACTGTTTCAGAAACAAAGTCTTGGAATTTCTTTTGAAATTTTGGATCCTCGATATTTTCATCAAGTCTTTTATTGGCACTGTATGTATCATCTATCACACTATCCACCGCATGTTTGAAAGTGTGGTTTGGTTTTTTCATACTCTTTTTGAACTCGGCATAATCTATGGTTTCTGAAGTATATCTGGTGTTTCCATCCTCAAACTCGTATGAATCATCATTGTGTTTCTCCTGTGGGATTTCTCTTGGTTTTTCAGGTTTGAGTTCTGTTGCTTTTTTGGGTTTGGAATCCTCGATTCTTCCACAAACTCGAGGCTTTTGTTATTTTGAGCCTTTGATCTCAACATGTCCATCTTTTATGGTAAATTTGAGGCGTTTTTGGATTCTTTAGTATCAAAATGAGTTTTGATACGTAACAGTATCGCAATTCTTACTGTGTTTGGTGTCATGGATATGATAAACACATGACATCTTTTGTCCATCTACATGTCGAATTTGGTGAAGAACCCGTGGCACCGGTTCTTATAACTGATATATACATCACAACAATCAACATATTCATGAATATAGACGCGGTGGTGTAAACATGGCTCAACAAATTATTTACCCATTATCCACACAGCCAACCATTCGTGTACCACCCATAAAGACACATGGAATCAAAACCAAACTAGTACAATTCATTCGCGATACGATAAATACAAACGGGGTGACACGATGGGTTGAACCATTCTT
>JAPOPJ010000095.1 GCA_026712925.1 Nitrososphaerota archaeon | reverse complement strand
GTAATACTCAAAGTAACGTATTAAGGGTATCTAATTATGGGTTCTTCCACAAATTCGAGACTTTTTGTAATTCTCAGCACCATCAGCAGAGCCAATACGATCAGATACTCTAACATATCAAAACCCGTTCTGTAGACATTGTGCAATTTGAATTGTTTCAATGATAAACAAAGACCGATAATATCAATATCAGAGAATCAAATTGGAAAAAGCCTCTAATTTATGGAGAATCGTTAAGGCATGCTACTGTTACCTTGGCAAAGTCAACACTTGTCATCAGTCTTCATAAGACACGTTCAATTTGCTTGCCCGTGCAATCGCCTTACGTACAAATTCTGCCTGTTCTTCTGTCTGGCCTTTTTCTAGATCCTTCATAAGTATAATCCAATCTTCGTCTTCTAGTGGTGCTATCGTGCATAACGGCATGGATGTAATACTCAAAGTAACGTATTAAGGGTATCTAATTATGCAGTTTTCACTATGCCATACAACCACACTGTTGTAGAGGGTTTTTTGATAACTTGTGAAGGTTTTTTGAAGCATTCTAACTATTCTGTTTTAGTTGATGAGTGTTTTCAGTATAGTGTAGTGAAGGCGATTTCTAGGATTATGTGTAGATTACTTTTAAAATTTTTGTCATTAAATCTTCATCTGATTCTCAGCTTTGATAACTTTGAAGATATTCTTGATCTTGATTGGAATTGCAAAACTATTGGTTTTTAGTATGAGAGTATTGACGAACAATTGGTTGTTCATGAAAACATGCATTAAAAATCCATTTTGATAAAATTATCTTTCACCATACATCCTCAAAAACTTTCGTTAGCGACGCAGATTCCAACACATGTATGGATTTGACGACAAAGTGTATCTAGAATCAGCTCCAACGACATGATTGTGAGGCATGTCAATTAAAACTGACATGACATATTTTCTCCATATTATTTCTACAATAACATATAACAGACTCTAAACGTGCACTTGTATAGATAGATTGCAAAAATGTACTACAAGTTAAATTCACCATTCGGGATGATATAAAGAATTTAGATGTAATATTAACAGAGTAGTTGTAGTATAAAGTGGTAGACCAAAAGGAGTTTGTCCTGATTGTGATACATTTTCAGGTTCCACGGAATCATCTTTTAGATGACTACGAGGCGACAAAAACGATGCAGACTACTTACAGATCTCCTATCCTAGATATACAAATACATGATATTTTTCTTGTGTTTGCTTTCGATGAGCTTGAATCCCAGTTTCTGGTACCACTCCACGACATCTTTGTGCGGATGCAATGTGAGCATCCTGCAACCTACATCTTTGGAAAGAACTATCGCCTTGTTGATCGTCCAAGATACCATGTACGTTCCGATCCCTCGATTTTCATAATTTTTATGCGTTGCAATTTGGCCTAGCAACAAAGCCGGGATCGAGCGGTACTGAAAATATTTTCCAGAGAGATCTTGGATGTACTTCCTGTCGATTGAGTACATAGCCAGCGTAACATACCCCAATACAATGCTGTTATCGTAATTCCAGACCCAAGTGGTTCCAATCTTATCTTCCTGATCCGCAAGGGCGCATTCTTGCAAATAGTTAACCATCTCTGCTTTTTTATTCTGAAACGTGTCAATACCAGGAGTAGATGAGCTAAGGCGCGCCATACCTACTTTGGTAAAATCGATACTTTTCATCAATTTTCAGGTATATTCAGTTTTTTTACCAGTGCAAGCGCCTTGCGGACACATTCTGCCTGTTCTTCTGTCTGGCCTTTTTCTAGATCCTTCATTAAAGCAATCCATTCATCGTCATCTAGTGGCGGTATAGTGCGCAACGGCATGTTTGAATTACTTGAAATAGCTTATTAAGTGTGACTAATTATGCAGTTTTCACTACTGTGTAGCACAACCACGCTGTCGTAGAGGGTTTTTTTGCTAACTTGTGAATGTTTTTTGAAGCATTCTAACTATCCTGTTTTAGTTGATGAGTGTTTTCAGTACAATGATGAAGACTACCAATCCAGCAAGGTTTTAATGGCTTTCTCATTTCAAAATCATCATGCAAGAAGCAACAGTTGTAGAAAAATCCTCAAAGATATTTGCAGACGTACGTGAAGTAGAGATCACCCGTGCTATTGCCGAAGAGTTCCACTCTGTCCTGATGGATAGGGCAGAATCAGATGTGATTATAATCGGCGCAGGTCCGGCAGGACTC
>JAPOPJ010000195.1 GCA_026712925.1 Nitrososphaerota archaeon | reverse complement strand
ATACTCGTGTGACATGTACGTCATCTTGAGTATGTGTAATGGTGTTAACATGCCTCTTCCCATGGCTGTTATATAATCAGCCACCCATAATGCAGAATACATGTGTACATACACGTATTCTGTATATGTGTGGTCTGAATCAGTCTTCCCAGAAGTGCCTGAAAATCTGCGCATCTAGTAGGATCTTCGGGATATGATTCTCTTTATCAATCTGATCAAACCATGCACTGAAATATTCAAAAATATGGTTGACATCGGGGCCGTTCCAGTCAATTTTGTCTATCTCAAACTTTGAGAACAATGCCATATCATAGATGTGATGATCTATAAACTTTTATTTTCATTTATAAGCACTTTAAAAAGTCGATATGTTACGATTTAAGATGCGAATTGGTTTCGTTTTTCAGTGCTTTCATTGAAACATCAAGAATTGATTTGGGTCGTATTGCATGAACTAGTTTTCTACCCAACTCTTGATAATTTTCAAATTCAACCCCATTTAATTCTCCTAAAGAATGTGGTTGGCCATTCCAATCACTTGGTAGCAAGTCATCTTTACAGGGAATGATAGTTTTGCCTAAATTTTGTGCAGTGGTTATTTCTTTTGTAACTTCACTACTTGTCAACGCACTATTAGTTAGAATTACCACCACTATCTTACTTGCTTTTAATTCCTTTTTGATTTCTTCTCGCCATTTAATTCCTTTAGGGATTAATTGGTCAATAAATACATCAGAGTCTGGAATGTGTTTTGAAAGATAACCACGTAGCCATCTAGCTTCTGATTTAAAATCATCCTGAGAATACGAAATAAAGATTTTTACTGACATAGTTGTGTCTAATTGTAACCTAATTTATGATTTATTATACAAGATTCAAAAAGTAAATTATTTTATAGAAATTTTAATTGTAACTGTTCATATCCATGCTTCTGCAAACATAAAACCAACATGCATTCTTTCCAAGTCATGCGTAAACCCCCATAAGACGTGAACAAATACCTTTAATTCAATTCATATTTTGTTTATGGTATTATCCTACTATACTAATACATCAGTACTTGTAGCAACAAATATGATACATCACTATACAGATTGTTTTTAATTTTAAACTAGGCATCAATTAATTCTAAACAAATCAATACTTTGTGAAAAGTACTAAATAATTTTAACATGTTGTATATGTCGTACTAGATGTATCCTCTGAATGAAATCTGTTAGGGATATACTGTGATATTCAGTTAGATGTTATATTTTCATCTAGTAAAGGGAACAAGTATTCTATTGATTATTACACAATTAACGCCAATCATATTCCAACTGTTCTATTTTTTTAGTTAACCTGTTACACTTTGTTTTAATCTGACTGTTATCAATATTTAATAGTAATTTTAAAATATCTTTTATTTTATCAGGTATGATATTGTTGGCCTGTTTATCAATCAATATTTCAAGACAGTCTAAAACCTCGTTAGGAAAATCTTTGACATACAAGCAAAGCACGTCAATAGGGACAAAATACAAGTCAAATTTTTCTGGATAGTTTTTAATGTAATCCAAATATAACGAAATAGTCGTTTTTTTATCCAACGGGCTGTTTTCAAACCATTTGCTCAAGTCATGTTGTGAAATGGATGGACGTTTCCACAGTTTGATTAGTTTTTCTTTATTAAATTTTGAATCATTACTTTTATCTTTCATTATTTCTCCTAATTGTTCTATGCAATATTTCATCGATGATTCGTTATCTCCATTTTGTTCAGTTAATTTATCAGCTTTGTTAAGAAACTTTTCCACAGAATGGTCCACATTATTGAAATTGTACAGATATGCCATCATGATATGGTTGATGGTAGAGTAGTATGGTTGCTTTAGTTTGCGATTTTGGATCAAATTTTCATCATTTAAGAATTGATCATATAGTTTGTAAAGATCATCAAATACGTACATAACTAGGGTATTACCGCTCATATATCCGTCCCAAAACGCAATCCAAATATTTTCACTCGTGTTGATTTGTCCAAGTATGTTTTTTACCAACGATATATCCATATGATAAAACCTGGGAAAAAATACTCCAAGTACTGCATGCCGTGATATTGTGTATTCTCCAAGCTTTTTGTCCAGATAATCATGAAAAACCTGCTTGACTTCATGTGGCATAACCTTCATATCATTATCGTGTTTCATGCACCATACAGCATATTGGTAAACTAGATGGAATGACATACCATTAATGTCGTTAAGAGAGATATCTAGTGAATAATTTTGATTATCTAGGTGGCATTTTGATTCTTGTCCATTCTCTTCTTTAGGGCTTTTAGATGAATCATCATTTGTTCCAATTTCGACTAGTTTTTTTAT
>JAPOPJ010000278.1 GCA_026712925.1 Nitrososphaerota archaeon | reverse complement strand
TGATCTTCCGTGCCAAGCTAGCCAAATCAATTGGAATGGATGACTTGCCTGAATATGACCCACATGCATTTGATAGAATTACTGGAATTGCCGCCACACAAATTAATGATACAGAGTTTGATTCGGTGGAAGCTGTTAGAGACATACGAAATGATTAGATTAACTCGCGTATATTTAGATTCCAACATAATTATTGCTAAAATTGCAGGGTTTGAAAATAATTCAAATCAAGCATGTGGGAAGCAGTAAAACCCACTGAAAGTGATTATCATGCCTCTTGAACGTCAGTGTTATAATGGATATGAATGGATTTTTTCACACGTCATTTCAACAAAATGACAATTTATCTTTGATATACAAAACTACATAGCACATTACAATTAGTTAAAATTTTCAATCCAGTTTACTAAATCTCCACAGTCCACATCAGCAAATAGACATGTATAATTTACTCTACAGAATGTACGGGTTTTTTTCCTGCCATGCCTAAATTCAAATTTTTTATGGTAAGTCGTGCCATCTCGTCTCTAGTCTGTACAGTAGAGCTGCCTATATGTGCTGATAAAACCACATTATTTAGCTTTGTTAGCGGGTCTCCTTTTTGTAGTGGTTCAGATTCAAAGACATCAAGACCAGCCCCGCCTATTTGATTTCTTTTTAGTGATATAGTCAAATCTCTTTGATTTACAATCTTTCCGCGTGCAGTGTTTATCAGTATGGCAGTCTTTTTCATCTTTTTAAAAAATGCGGCATTTATCATTCCATGTGTATCTTTTGTGTATGGTACATGTACTGAAATGATATCGCTTTTTGAGATTAATCCAGAAAGGCTAGAGTATTTTACACCAAGTGATTTTTCTACATTGTTTGAAAGGCGATGTCTGTTATAGTATGATGTTTTCATTCCAAATACTGCTGCCCTTTTTGCAAGTGCCTGGCCTATTCTCCCCATGCCTAATATTCCCAAAGTCTTTGATTGGAGACCGGTCCCTACAAATTCGACTGCACCATATGGCTTGGTCCACTTACCAGCCCGAATTATCCTGTCAGATTCAGTCACTCTTCTTGTCACATCCAAGATAAGTGAGAATGCCAAGTCAGCAGTAGCTTCTGTGAGGACATCAGGCGTGTATCCAATCTGGATGTTTTTGCTTTTAGCATATTTCACATCGATATGATCAAAGCCCACACTAAACGTGCAGATTGCCTTGAGGTGTATAGCAGAATCAATCACATCTTGGTCTATAGAATCAAATGGAAAGCAGACAAGCCCATCAGCATTACATATCCCTGAGAGTAATTTTGCCCTAGATATTGGAATCTTACCTGTATGGACATTTACTATATGCATTTTGCGGAGCTCTTTTAATGCAAAATCTGGCAGTTTTCCAGTCAGAAATATCTTCAATATGATATAATTTTAGCAAAACAATTTAGGTCTTCTCTATACTGGGCTCTTCCACAAATTCGAGGCTTTTGTTAATCTGACTCTCTGACCTCAACATGTCTATTTTATGACAAATTTTAGATATTTAGGATTCCCCAACATTTCTAGTATGGATTTTGGGATGTAAGAATAGTTGGTTGCCTTTACCTTGTTTGGTATTATGAATACGATAAACTCTTTTGCATCTTTTGCCCATGGGTTCTGCAAACTCGTGGCTTTTCCCAAATCTGTATCCTAGCCACATAACTGTGCACTTGTCACAAATCCCGATTTATGGGTGATTCAGGTTTATTGATGTATGTAGTAATTGTCTGACTTTTTTTGGTGTATGAGAGTGTACAAGTATGGACATTCATTTATCATCTGATAAAAAATACAACTTTTGCGCAAAATACTGCCGCATGCCTCATCATGATGAGCCATTTGTTGTGACCTGATATCATAATCCCTGCAACTGC
>JAPOPJ010000178.1 GCA_026712925.1 Nitrososphaerota archaeon | reverse complement strand
GCTGGTATTTTTTCTAGAAGTTGTACTACATTAGCAGTACAACTCTAGGGCTGTCGTCCATGCGAACGACAGCTGGTATTTTGTAATTATTATATATCAGAGTCATAATTTAAGTATTTTGATAACTGGGTTCTTGACCAAATTCGGAGCTCGGATGGATAAAAGATGTCAAGGAATTTATCATATCCATAATACCAAATGATGCAAGGATGACTAGTTACTGTTACGTCCCAAAACCTATTTTGAAGATACTAAAAAATCCAAAGCGCCTCAAGTTTGTCATCAAAGATGGGCATATCGAGGTAAAGGATTCAAAATAGCAAAAGCTCCGAATTTTGTCAGGAACCTTAATAGACTATATCGTGAAATATTGCCCCCACCACCATGAGTGGTGAGTTTTTCAGACATTTACAATCCCAAGGACTGTAATAGATCATGTAGATTTCTAGTCAACTAAATTCCTAAAATATTTTGTACGTAAAGTTCTTCCAATTCCATATTATTTTCTAAAAATGCCTCAATTACTTTTTGAACTGATGTATCTGTTCATGTGGTTTGAAAAATTTTCTGATTCAAGAGTGAATTTGATACATTTTACGAATGTTCCTTGTTTTCCTATGCACGACATGAACACATACTGAAATTCCAATTCTAGAAAAATTCAGAGTATTTTTTTCTTGACAGCATCTAGCCTCATTATGGCAACCTTTTTTTTCGGACCAACAAGACGAGCCTCAAATATGGGCACATACATTTCTGTTATTTTATCAAGTGAGAACTCTTCGGTTATACCTCTTACCTCAGATGCCAAGGATTTTTTTAGATGCTCTTGCAGTCTAGATGTGGCCTCTTCATGTGTGAGTTCAGACTGCCTTACAAATTCTTTGTTTTTTGATAAGATGCGCTTTGGATAGTTTTCTATAATTTTAGAATCTACTTTGAATGGTATTTGTGTCTCTTGTCCATCATGATCAAAGACAATCTTGGCTTCTTCTTCCACATACACATGTTCTTCGACTTTCAAATCAATCTTGTTTTTGCCACGTTTTCCCACAAATGCCCTCTTAAAGGCAGACTTTTTCTGGACTGGAAATACTGCATCTCCAAGGACTGCTTCTTTTACATTAGAGTCAACAGAAATAGTATGAGTTGCCATACGGTAATAGTCAGCCACATATTTTCCAGAGACTACTAAAAGGCACTCATAATACAATTTTAAAGAATGCATGTGTACATCCTGTTTTTTTGGTCTTTGTAGCATTGTTCTAAATGCACCTGTCTTTTTTGCTTCAATAATCTGCAAAGCATCATTCTCATCTATTGCTTTTTTAAAAACCACGGTTTTACTGTTATGCTCGACTTTCAAAATTATACTACCGATTGGTAGTTCTGCTTATTAAAGTTGTATCATGCCAAAGTTCACCACATAACACACATGATTCAACACTACTCAGTTCTGATAGATACACTCAAACTATCAGGCTTGCTCTACATTCTAAACATCATCAATTTTATACAAAATGCTAAATCATACTTTTTGCATCTGGTACAACTTGCATGATATCCTAGCGTATGTTCCTAAATGCAGAGATGAATCTTGACTAGACAAACTTTTCAGCATTCTGCAAAAACCTGCCAACCATACCTGCCAACCATACATATCAAAATAATTGCGCCCCATATCCAGATATTATGATATGGTTATCATCATGAGAGATTCACTACATACTTGAATGATACATTTTTTGCCTCAATTTGCATCATTTAGATTATAATCTTGGTCTGAATCACACATTATGACTGTACATGTGCATACTTTTAATCAGCACAGATAGGAAGGATATGGCCATATTGTAAATTATACTCAAATTGTCAAGAATCTAGTTATTTGTGTTAGATTTGGCAACTTTTGTGCAGTGGCAAACTAGAAAAATATAATATGCCAAGCAAATACTACTAATCATGGCTACAAAGAGAAATTCTGGCTATATTGAAAAATTTAGAAAAAAGGCTAGTGATGCCATAGATGATGGGATTAAAAAGGCAAGTGTCGCCATAGATGATGGAATTAAAAAGGCAGATGACATACTTGATGAGGCAGTAGAATTTGGTGCAATGGCAGCTGGGCAGGCAAAGAAAACAGGTTCAGAGCTTCATAGTAAAGCCAAAAAAGAAAAAGATAACCTCAAAAAACGTGGAGCAAAAAAGATTAACGAAGGTATAACAGCTGCAAAAAACGCCACCTCAAATACAGAACAGGACTTGGCAACGCTAGAAAAATTGGGTAAACTTCGCAAAGCAGGGGTAATTACAGAAAAAGAGTTCCAGGCAAAGAAAAAAAAGATATTGGCAAGGATATGACAAAAACAAATATTTTTGGCACCTCAGACAAACGAGATGTCAATCCCGATTGGTTCACAGGTAAAGTATGGATGAAAGAGCTATCAAGTAAGATACACTCAAAGGAACAAGACATCTACCACGTTCATTTTCCAAAGGGCTCAAGAACAAAGCTTCATCTGCATGACGGCTCCCAGATATTAATTGCAGTAAGTGGCAAGGGGAGTTTGGTCATGTACCAAAAGAGTGGTAGAAAAAAATCAAACTTTGAGATTAAAATTACCCAGACCATAAAATTAAACAAGGGAGACATTGTGTATATACCTCCAAAGACACTCCACACGCATGGTTCTGTTTCAAAGACTGTAGAATTTTCCCACATTGCAATCAATATTCATACATCAAAATCTAAATACATGACATCCTGGTTTGAATCTGACTTTAAGACAAAGGCATACAAAATGATTTAGACATGGGACTATTCAGCAAAAAGCCCGCATATTGTGCTGTATGCAACAAGCTGCTAAAGCACAAACACAAACCAAAGAAAGAATGGAACATCAAGGGTCAGTTATGCGGTGAGTGTCACTTTGAAAAATCAAAAGAGTTCTACGAGGGTAAGGTAAGGCAACCATGCATAGTCTGTGGAACTACTAGAAAGATAACTGACCTGTGGGAGCCTAGATGGCAATGGGATATGGAAGGACTGTTGTGCAAACAGTGCTTTGACAAAAAAGAAACAGATCACAAAGAAAAGAAGAACTTTTGCGCATTGTGCGGTGCAAAGATTGGGCTAATCAGGTACAACCCCAAAGGAAATTGGAAGATTGAAGGACAGCTTTGCAGAAAGTGCTGGGATGACAAAAAAGCAGAGATGGGCTAGTTGGGGCTTTTCAAAAAGCATGCATGTGATATGTGTGGTGCCAAATTTTCACATGCCGAAGATATGATGAACCATAAGCAGATTGTTCACGGGGATGGCAAGTACGATTGTAAAAAATGCGACATGTATTTTTCAAGTATGGAAGAGATGCGTACGCACTTGCAAAGAAAGCACAGTTACAAAAAGGATCGCTAGTCAGACTGCCTTTATGCTCTTAACTACAGGAGGTCTTACTTTGGTAAAGACCCTAAACCCGCAGATGCATTTTATTTCAGGTAGTCTTGATAGTTCAGAGTTTGAGACGTGTGTGCCACATCTAAGACACGAATACACCACATCAAATGTCTCAGATACACTCTCAGTGGAGCCCATATCAAAATTCTCCTCTGCCATGATTCACAGACATATACCCCCATAATAAAGCCTATCCTGAGTTAATTATTCTGCCACATCACTGTACATCTGAATATATACAGCAGATACATCACATTCTAACATATCTGTTAAATTTTAAAAATTCTAGTAATGACACTAAGTCAGGGACAATTCTATATAGACATCATCTGGAATCTTTAGGCGCATTAGCTGTCTAAGTGATTTATCATCAGCATTAATTTTGATAATTCTTCGGTGCATCCTCATCTCCCATTTTTCATAAGTTTCAGTACCGCTACCACATGGAGACTTTCTAGTTGCAACATGGAGTTTTTTTACCGGTAGTGGTGTAGGACCTTTAACTTTAACGCCAGTCTTTTTTCCAATTCCCATTATCTCGCCGCAAACACCGTTTAGCTTTAACAAATTTGTAGATGTGAGTTTGACACGGGCAGTTTGAGTCATTTAACCAAGCCTATGGTTTGTACTCTTCAGTAACTTCCTTTACAATACCCGCGGCTATGGTTGCACCCATATCTCGGAGTGCAAACCTGCCCATCTCTGGAAACTCTTGGAATGTCTCAATTGGTGTTGGTCGAACTGGTCTAATCTTGACAATTGCAGAATCGCCAACTTTGAGGAATTTTGGATTTTCTTCCTCAACTGCACCAGATGCAGGGTTGATCTTTTGCAAAAATTCTGTAACCGTTGCCGCCACTTGAGCTGTATGTGCGTGCATGACCGGTGTGTATCCGGGTGCGATTGCAGTAGGATGGTGTATTACTATGATTTGTGCCTTGAACTCTCTGGCAACCTTGGGTGGTGCATCAGGTGTACCAAGTACATCACCACGCTTGATATCCTTCTTTTCGACACCTCGCAGGTTAAAGCCAATATTATCTCCTGCTTCAGCAGATGGCATTTCTTGATGATGTGTTTCAATTGATTTTATCTCGCCGGTACTCCCAGAAGGCATGACTATAATTTTGTCGCCTGCTTTCATGGTTCCGGTCTCGACTCTGCCAACAGGTACAGTACCTACACCGGTAATGGTATAGACATCTTGAATTGGGACGCGCAGTGGCTTTCCTACAGGCTTTTCAGCAACAGTAAAGTCATCAAATACTTCAAGCAGTGTTTTGCCTTTATACCATGCCATATTTTCTGATTTTTTAACCAAATTATCTCCTTTCCAGCCAGAAACAGGCACAAATGGCACATTTTCAATTTTGTAGCCAACAGACTTTACCAGTTTTTCACCCTTTTCCTTGGCAGCCTTGAAGGCATCCTCAGAATAGTTGCTGTCATCCATTTTGTTTATTGCCACAATTAGCTGGTTTACGCCTAGAGTCTTGAGCAAGAATGCATGTTCTCTTGCCTGACCGCCTGCGGCAACAGCAGTATCTGTCTCACCTTCTTTGGCAGACAAGACTAGCACAGCTGCATCTGCTTCAGATGCTCCAGTAATCATGTTTTTGATAAAATCTCTATGTCCTGGTGCATCAATGAGTGTGAAAAAGTATTTTGGAGTCTCAAATTTCTGAAATGCAAGGTCTATTGTAATGCCTCGCTCTCGTTCATCTTTAATGTTATCCATTACCCATGCATACTTGAAGGTATCACCTTTTCCAGTCTTTTCGGATTCTGCCGCATGTGATGCAATTGTTCTTTCATCCACAACTCCTAGATCCATCAAGAAATGACCCATGGTTGTGGATTTACCATTATCAATATGACCTGTTATAATCAGGTTCAGGTGCTGCTTATCTGCCATATCAAATGCGTGTTTGAGGGGATTTATTACTGTTATGAATTGCACGACTAAAAAACACCTCAAAATGCAGATTCTACATAGATAATAGCAGATTCTGCTTGCATTTGTGTATATGATATCTCTATTTCAGTAAGGATATGCCACATTTTGCAGGAATATGCGATCAAAGATGGCAAAATATCTTTGTGTGCATGCTGTATTCCAGAAAATCACTCTAGAGAATCATTTTAGAGAATCATTTTAGAGATAGCAAACCAAGTGATGTATGTGAATTACACATAAATCAAAGGGAAAGATAGTGATAGCATGAAGATAACAGTATCGGTGATAAAGGCAGACGTTGGAGGTATTGGTGGGCATACTAGGCCAAGTGATGCTCTGCTTGACGCAGTAAGAGATACTGTAAAAGATGCAGGAAATCTGCTAATTGATCACTATATCGGATATTGTGGCGATGATGTCCATATAGTAATGACCCACACACATGGAAAAGACAAAAACGACATACACAAGCTTGCATGGGATGCATTTATGGCAGGAACTAGAGTTGCAAAAAATGAAGGTCTTTACGGTGCAGGGCAAGATCTTCTAAAGGACTCGTTTTCTGGAAATGTCAAGGGTATGGGACCAGGTGTTGCAGAGATGGAATTTGAAGAGAGACCGAATGAAGCATTTACTGTATTTGCAGCAGACAAGACAGAGCCTGGCGCGTTTAACTATCCAATATACAAAATGTTTGTAGATGCGTTAAGTAATACCGGTCTGATTGTAAACAAATCCCTTGCAAAGGGTGTTAACATCAACATTATGGATGTTGAGGAAGGAAAAATTGCAGAGTTGAAACTATGGGAAGACAAGCCTACAATTGAGGCGGCCCTCATGTATCCTGGAAGATATGTAGTAGATACTGTCACTACCAAGGATGGTGAGCCGATTCTAGCTGCCTCAACTGACAGATTACACAACATTGCTGGAACCTATGTAGGAAAAGATGATCCAATATGTGTAGTAAGAACACAAAAGAACTTTCCAGCAACAGAAGAAGTCGGAAGTGTCTTTAACAACCCACACTATGTTGCAGGAAATACTAGAGGAAGTCACAACATGCCTCTAATGCCTGTAAAATTAAACTCGGCTGCAACAATTAACTTTTGCATCCCGATTGTCGAGGCACTTGTATTTAGCATGCATGACGGAAAGCTTACTGGACCATTTGATGGATTCTCCACACCAGACTGGGATCTTGTAAGAGAAGTTGCAACAAAAAAAGCACTTGCAATGAGAAGTCAAGGGTTTATCCACCCTGCAACACTAGTTCCATCTGAGCTCGAATACGCAGAAGGATATAGAGCAAGAATGGACATACTAAAAGACAAGATGAGACAGATTGACGAACCAACAAATTCATCCCAGAGAAAAGAAAACTATGAAGATCCCGACTAGTTATAATTAGTCTCCACATTTCCAAACATACTTTAACATAATACGAATCTGAATGTGTGTAAAATTCTGAACTGAAAAGAATGATTTGTACTAGTATCATTTCCAGATGATATTATTCACACTGAATCACTCAGATTGAATTACTCAGAGTACTTTTGAGAGGACATATTTGCAAAAAACACAAATGCCGCATTGTCAAGTGCTACTACATAAACTGCTACAGTAGTTGCTACAAAAGGCACCGCAGTAGTCACCACACATATCTCACACATCATATCCCGCAGTCGCACAGACATGAACCTGAATTATACACTCTAGTATGGGATTCTTTCCAAAATTACCGACACGGTACATGATCACATTATATGGTCGCATCGCATCACCACATTATATGGCCACCACATCTCAGCCATGCCAAATCCGCTTTTTTGCATCATGGGATATTTGTAGGGTATCACAGCCGATCTGCTATTCCCAGATGCTAGTTTTTTGACCATCAAATTATAGGTGATAATTGATGTGACAGATATCACAGCCGATCTGCTATTCCCAGAATGCGGTTTTGGGGCAAAATCCCAGTTGTGGAAATAGTTAAATGAAAAGCAAACTATCAAAAAGATATGAATTTTCTCAAAGTTTTTGACTGGAAGACGTACATTTTCACCGCATTAGCAGTGATATCATTTTCCAACTTTGTGGCAGTATTGTTTGGACAAACCATACCAAATGTATTCATGGGGTTTTTCAAAGTAGCAGGAGAGTCTGTCATTTTAGGAGCAGTCTTTGTGTTTGCCCTAGCGTGGCTTTTAAAGGCAAAACCACACAACAGACCCAAAAAATACAGCGTAGTGGTATTTGACATATTTGGGAAACAAAGCAGTATTGACGGCATACGGACTGATTTTAAGACGCATGATGTAGCATGGAGTTTTATGAAACAATACAAAAAATCATACCCACTGTACAACTTTGCCCTCATATCAGACATGCCAGAGTCAAACAGGCCTACAATCTTCAAGTATATTTAATTCAACTTTTATTCTGGATCTGTTTTAGAATTATAATGGAGTTTTCCTTACTTGCCAACGCATTTAACAAGATGGAATCAACAAGAAAACGACTCGAACTTACGCAATATCTTGTGGAACTGTTCAAAAATACTCCCCATGATATCATAACAAATATCGTATATCTACTCCAAGGCAAGCTAAGACCAGAGTTTGAGGGAGTAGAATTAGGGGTTGCTGAAAAACTTGCCATCAAGGCAATCTCAAAGTCATCTGGCACGCCAATTAAAAAAATAGAGCAAGAGTACAGAAATAGCGGTGACCTAGGACATGCAGCATCAATAATACTAGAGCAAAAGACCCAGACAACATTTCTTGCCCAAGATATTACAGTAGAGCGCGTATATGAAACACTCTTCAAGATAGCAAAACTAGAAGGTGTGCGCTCACAAGACATGAAGATAAAGTATATCTCTAGCCTACTAAATGATGCCACCCCCATGGAGGCAAGATTCATTCTAAAGCTTTTGCTTGGTACACTGCGTCTTGGAATTGCAGAAAATACAGTAATGGATGCACTATCAATAGCGTTTTCAGGCGATAAAAAAAACCGTAACATGTTAGAGCACGCATATAATGTTTCAAGTGATTTAGGAAAGGTAGCACATGTAATTGCAGTTGATGGGATTGGTGGGGTGCAAAAATTTCAGATTAATATGTTCAGCCCCGTAAGACCCATGTTAGCAGACCGTGTAAAAAGTGAAAGTGAAGTAATTAAAAAAATGGGTGAATCAGCAGCAGAATACAAGCTAGACGGAGAAAGGGTGCAGGTGCATTTAAAAGATGGCAAAGTAATTATATTTTCTAGAAGTATTGAAAATATTACAAAATATTATCCAGATATTGTTGAAAAGATTCCAACTGCAATTAATGCAACAAATACAATCTTGGAGGCTGAAGCAGTTGCAGTCAATGAGGATTCAGGTGAATTTCTACCGTTTCAAGAACTTATGCATAGAAGAAGAAAACATGGAATTGAAAAAGCAGTAATGCAATACCCGATAACTGTGAATTTCTTTGATGTGCTATACCATGATGGTAAGAGTTTGCTGCAAGTGGATTATTCCCAGAGAAGAGAAAAGCTAGAAAAGATTGTAAAAGAAGATGACTTTGTAAGATGTGTTCCAATGGTTATAGTAAAGAATGAAAATGATATTGAAGAGTTTTTGGAAAATAGCATCAATTCAGGATGTGAGGGTTTAATGCTCAAAATGCTTGACAAGCCATACCAAGCAGGAGCAAGAGGAAGTCACTGGCTCAAGCTAAAACGCGAATATAGAAATGAGCTTGGAGACAGTCTTGACCTAGTAGTTATTGGGGCGTTTTTTGGAAGGGGAAGAAGAACTGGAAGGTATGGGACATTCTTGCTAGCATCATACGATGAAGATTCGGACACATTTACAAGTATATGCAAGGTAGGTACAGGCTTTACTGATGAATATCTTGACAGATTATACCAGATATTATCATCCAAAGTTACAATAAAGAAAAACCCTAGAATAGACAGCAATATGGAATCTGATGTCTGGTTTGAGCCTGAACTAGTCATAGAGGTGGTAGCATCAGAGATAACTCTGAGTCCGATTCACCGGGCTGCCCGAGATGTTATCAGGAATGAATCCGGACTGGCACTGAGATTTCCAAAATTTACAGGTAAAATCAGACTAGAAAAGATGGCAGAAAATGCCTCTACTAACCAAGAAGTTATAGCCCTGTATAGTGGCCAAAAAAAGATAACATTTGATGCTGGCAAGATGTAATTATATATCTAGACTGGGTTCTTTTTCAAGTTCGCAGATGTAGGGTTCTTGACCAAATTCGGAGCTTTTGCTATTTTAAGCCCTTGACCTCAATATGTCCGTCTTTTATGACAAATTTTAGGCGTTTTGGATTCTTTGGCACCTCCAAAATGGGTT
>JAPOPJ010000109.1 GCA_026712925.1 Nitrososphaerota archaeon | reverse complement strand
TGCAAAGTGTATCTAGAATATAGTATAATGGTCTTGTTGTAGCACACAATAGTCAAGCTTGTGATTTTATTGAATAATTCAATTTTCAGGCACAAAAACCTCTATAAAGAATCTCAGGCATGGTTACGCAACAAACTCATGTTTGGTGCATGTATAGTACGAAAAGTCAGTCTGTATTAGGCGTACTTTGGATGACTATTTCAGGCAATATCAATCACGAATCCACGTTAAACAGTACCAAAAGAATCCAATAGTTAGAAAGCGTCAGAACGGCATACTACACCCTAGATAGCAAAAGACCTTGGTGCCTGTGGCAGTTCTACGATAGATGTGTGGGCCTTGATTGATTCTAGTGTGATTGCATCTTTTCTGGCATAATTGCTCTTTATCATGGTGTATGTCTTTGATGACTTGGGTGCAGTGTGATCGTTCCTATTCTGGTATAGTTCTTGCCAAATATGAGGTAAGAAATAGCAATGCTTAAGTCATTTGTTGATATGGTATTATCATGTTTTCTTATAATTTTAAGAAAGGCGGCGGTGGTGGCTGGCCTAGCAAGAACCCTGGCAAACCATCTGGCGGCGGCCGTGACAACAACTAGGGATAAGAATCCCATTTTTTTATTTTTTACACATTTTTGTATGTGAAAAGGTCTAGTCATACTCTGGGTATTTACTCTTTTATTTAGTGATATTTTTTCAATTATATCTACGAGTAATGATGGGTGTAGATGTCAAGAGGGTGGATAACCATCTAGAATCTTAAGCATGGCACCTTTATGATATGTCAGTCAGTATATCACAAGGATCAAAATGCTTTTGCTAGTATCATTCCACTTGAACTTTTTGGATTTTGCAGTCATGATTCTGCTCTCATTTGATATTCCACATATAAAATGAACATGTATGGTAATTCTTTTTGAGATGTATTGTGGTGTATGTAACTGCCAAATTTTGTGCACTCAATCAGCCGTATATGGGATGTAGTTTGGGGTTTACATTTTGGTATATGTGGTTTATGTCTTTAATTCCTATCTACAACACTTTTGTTTGGTAGTGATTCTAAAAGTCTGTTGCATAATTCCCCCGAAGTCATCAGGTCAAATACATATGACCAGTTAATCCACTTTGGCAAACCGAAAAAGCTTTAGATCATGAGCGCGTAGCATATTTGTTGGCAGTGACTAACAATGCAAAATACGTCCAACGTGGGATGGACCTATCTATAACATATGATTCAAGTTGGGAGGACGAACTAAAACAAACCAACGATTCCAAAAGAGGTGCGCCATTCAAGTATGCAGCTGGAATGATTATGCTTGCAGCCATGCTGAGAACAGCATATGGATTTCAATACAGACAATTATCTGGATTTATTGCCAAAACACTTGGAGAATACAACACGCCAGACTATACTGTGTTATGGCGTAGAATAAACCAACTTGATGTTAAAATTCACAATGGTTTTGTGCAGGTATCGGACAGAAAAAAATCTATCACAATGTTGGCAGATTCAACTGGCATAAAACAAGCCAATCGAGGTGAATGGATACGAACAAAATGGCAGTTGCGCCGTGGATTTGTCAAGATACATCTGCTGGCAGATGCAGATACACGAAAAATACTTGCTGTTATGATAACTGATGATAAGACAGGTGATTCCCCTATGCTAAAGAATGTACTAGGAACAGTTGTG
>JAPOPJ010000076.1 GCA_026712925.1 Nitrososphaerota archaeon | reverse complement strand
ATCTGACCAAAGATTTTAAACTCGGCTAGGCAGAAGCAAACTTGAACTTTACTTGGCAAAATTCAAAAAAAAGAAGTCAAAACCCACTCCTGACCCTGAAATACCAAAAACAGAGGAGACCATACCTGAAGCTTTTGAGCCGGTCCCAAAAGGGGAAGGAGAATCTGATGAGCCCCCTGCCGAGCCTGCAATATACCACATTGAAAAGGATGAGAACAGCAGAAAGCTCAACAGGCTGTTCTGGTTACGTGTGGTATTAGCAGTAATTGCAGGAACTGCGGCAACATTTGTCTTTGAGGATATAGAGGGTGAGGAGCGCAGGTGGGCATCAATTGCCTTTATGATATTATTATTTGTAGTTACTATAGTAATTGCAAAGGGAATGAATATGCAGCTGCCACGGTCTGATAGGAAAAAAGTTGTAACTCAAGGAATTGGAAGCTATGTCTTTATCTATTTATTCATGTGGATTGTCTCATATACTCTGGCAAACTTGGGAGAATCTACAGGTGGAATCTCTTCTCCTATATCATGATGGTGCAGTTGAGCTTTGTGGAACTTTAAGACTCCAGGGATTCCTGATGCAGAATTTGAGCGGACTGAAAAGGTGCCCATAACTAAAGAAGAGATAAGAGCTGTACAAATTAGCAAGGCAAGACTACAACCAGGATATACTGTATATGATGTAGGATGTGGTAGCGGTTCTATATCAGTTGAGGCATCACTCCAAGTGGAGGAATCTGGTAAGGTCATATCTATAGACCATGATTTGGCAGCTATATCTCTGACCAAAAGAAACTTGGAGAAATTCTCTTGTCATAATGTGTCAGTAGTTCATGCAGGTGCAACTGATGAAATACCTAAACTCGATATGGCTGATGCCATATTTGTAGGCGGAACAGGTGGGGAGACTGGAGAGATTGTAAGTATGTGTCGTGACAAGCTAAGGTCTGGTGGTAGGATTGTAGTTGGAGTTATTTTAATTGAGACACTATATGCGGTGCTTTGTGTAATGGAGGAACAGGGCTTTGAATCTGTAGATGTAACGCAAATTACAGTATCAAAGAGTAGAAAGACATCTACTGGTACAATGATGCTTGCAAGGAATCCAGTTACTATAATATCTGCAACAAAAACCTGACCTTGCTTGTTGCACTATCTTTATTATTCTTACACAACAAAAGTCATCAACTCATACTATACAATTTGATGGTTTAGCTACAGCAGAGATGTTTAGAATCTCTTGAATTAGTATGATGGTATATTTCATGGTGTAATTGGTAGCATGACCTGTGGAGTGCATATCTTTTGAAGATTTGATTTGTGATGATTCTATATCCATAGATATTTGATTGTTCTGGGAGTATGCACGCATTATGATTTTGTAAAAGCTGCTGATATCATAGATGATACTGTATATGTTGGATATGTATGCATGTGCACATATTTTCCTTTATTCTATCCATTCTATCTTGATGTGGTGCTAGATTATCTAGCATGTTGCATTTGAGTAAATCATATCTTTACATCCATCTGGTAAAGACCACACTAGAATAGAAATTATGGCATTAATACACCTCAAAACCAAAGAGTATCATATCATCAAGAAATTTTGAGAAAATAGAGTAATCTTGCATGATGTCAGTTTAATATGCGATATGATGAGATGTGGTAAATAAATGAGGGAAATATGTATGAAAAGCCACACAAAAAATTCCTAATTTATCAGGCTAAATAACAATCATATTAAAAGAAAGTATATTGTACTCATAGTGGTGTTTGTACATGAAATTTAGTAAATTGGATTCAAAACCATTAACCACATCTGATAATACAAAGATATATGACTTTAAAAATGCAGAAAAAATATTCTCTGATTTAAAAATAAAAGAATTTTCCAGAGGTGATCTAATCTTGATTATTTTAGCTGCAAGGGAGCAACCAATTCATGGTAGAATTTTACTAATGAAAGAGATGTTTTTACTATATCAAAAACTGCTTAAACCCAAAACAGAAGATCCAAAATTTGTTCCATATAGATTTGGACCATATAGTTTCCATTTAACAGAATTGATACACATTCTAAATATTGAAGGACTGTTAGAAATTAAGGGGAGAAGAAACTCCAATTCAGAATCATTCAAGCTTACTACAAAGGGAAGAAAAGAAGGCAAAAAGGTTTTGAAGAAACTAGATAAATCAGAGCAAAAACAAATCATAGAAAATAGAAAAGGTTGGGATCAGCTTGGAACAGCAGGCATTCTCAATTATGTTTACAAACGTTACCCAGATTACAAAGTAAAATCATTTTCCAAAAATAGATACAAAGATGTAATCTGGGGTCAATGATTGTTAAAAAAATAAAAGATCAAAATTGCTTAAATTGTATCTGTTCACGTTCCAAGATAGTTTGTGCATGAGGAGAAGAATACGTGTTGATTTTGTG
This sequence comes from Nitrososphaerota archaeon, assembly GCA_026712925.1. Classification (GTDB taxonomy): domain Archaea; phylum Thermoproteota; class Nitrososphaeria; order Nitrososphaerales; family Nitrosopumilaceae; genus JAPOPJ01. The sequence goes on along the minus strand of JAPOPJ010000076.1, from coordinate 2,918 downwards.
TTTGCAGTAGTATGGATGTGAACAGTTACGTCTTTTATTTGAAAGTGTGGACTAAATCTCTCAACAAAATTGTGATCTAAATTCTACATCCCAAACTGTATCATTTGGTTGCCAGATATTTTTGGAAACTTTTGCATTACTGTTCGATTATAAGCAGGTTAAAATCCGTTGCACCACCGCTCACCTCGGCTGCCAACTCTACTGCTTCTTTCATATTCTCTACAATTTCTCCAAACGTGTCTCCCTGCGAGTTTGCATGTAGCTCGTCACATCTGCCGATAAACACCCCGTCTTCAAGATCTTGCGTTATTACAACTGCATAGGCCTTTTTTTGTAGGGCTGTATTCATAATACTGATAACCTCAAAAGTGTTAAAAATATTTCTATTCTCATTTGATATGGATTCGTGACTAAAACGCCTCCCGTAGATGCCCTTTGTGCGTTATGTGTTCAAGAATCCTGCTACATGTCTGATGTGCCTATAACCTGCTAGCCGTACATATATCACGAATTTGCAACAGAGCCAAAGTATTCGCGTACGATCAGGCATTTTGTCAGAGGATAGAAAAAAGAAGACTGGCATAACGGCTAATCTTCTTGCCCGCGAAGCAATTTCTATAAGGGCATGTTTTTATAAAAATCTGGTGGGCCGGTGGTTCTTCAAATTCGAGGCTTTTGGTAATTTTCAGCATTTCCAGCAGAGACAAAACAATCATACACTCTAACATATCAAAACCCATTTTGTGAGTACTGGATAATTTGAATTGTTTCAATGATATCATCAATGATATATTCAGACAACTATATCCACATCAGAGAATTAAATTAAAAAAAGCCTCGAATTTATGGGAGAATCTACTCTAACCTAGATTTTTAATTGGGCGTAATAATAAAGTCCACATGGCTGGATTAATTGGCATTGGTGTAGGACCGGGTGATCCTGACTTGCTTACTGTAAAGGCAGTCCGCGCAATACAAAATGCCGATGTTATCATGTGTCCTGCATCAAGACAAGATAGGCCCAGCATTGCATTTTCTATAGTATCTGATCTTGTTGATAAATCAAATCAAGAGATAGTAAAACTCGTATTTCCCATGACAAAAGATAAAGACGTGTTAGAGTCCACTTGGAAGAAAAACGCGCGCATCATGGCAGAAAAAGTTTTGTCTGGCAAGAATGTAGTATATCTTACAGTAGGGGACCCATACCTGTACAGTACATGGATATACATGCACAGGGATATAGAGGAGAATCATCCAGAGATAAATCAGAGTGTCATACCGGGGATTGTCTCCATGTTTACATTTGCATCCAAAGTGGGTATCAGCATAGCAGAAGGTGCAGAAAAGGTATCGATAATCCCGTCATGCTATGACTTGTCATCTGTTGGTGAGATTGCAAAAAACTCTGAAGTGATGGTATTTCTCAAAGACGGCAGATATTTTGATCAAGTAATTGATGTGCTAAAGGATGCTGGATACCCAGATGATTCGGTCTTTGCAATTGGGCAGGATCTAGGAACAGATCAAGAGATAATTAAAAAAATTACACTTGGCGAGGCAAATGACGGAACCCTTACTACAAAGTACTTTTCAATATTGGTGGTAAAACGTGCCTAGAGTATTCTTTGTAGGATGTGGTCCCGGTGACCCGGACCTAATCACAGTCAAGGCAAAAAAACTAATTCAAAAGGCAAATGTTGTAGTGTTTTCAGGCTCACTCATACCAGAATCAATTCTCAAGCTGTGTAAAAAAGGCAAACTCCATGATGCCTCTGGTCTAATTCGAGAAGAGATATTTGACTTGCTATATCATAATGCAAAAAAAGGCTTGCTTGTAGTGCGATTACATGATGGGGACCCGTCAATTTATGGCGCGATAAAAGAGCAGATAGATGGCCTCTTAGAGAAAGGTGTAGATTCTGAAGTAGTTCCAGGAGTTACGGCATTTTTAGCATCAGCCGCTGCACTAGGAACGCAGCTAACACTACCGGGAGTCACACAGACCATAATAGTTACTAGAGCAGAGTCTAGGACAAGTGTTCCAAAGAGAGAGAGGATATCTGCGCTTGCCGGACATGGAGCTACATTAGTATTTTATCTGAGTGTTCATCTATTACCAAAGTTAGTTCGAGAGGCTATATCTGGCGGATGCCCAAAATCAACTCCAGTTGCTGTCATATATAGGGCAAGTTGGAAGGACCAAAAGATAATCCGTGGTACTTTATCTGATATTTACAAAAAGACACGGGAGCAAAAGATAACTCGGACTGCAATTGTGATAATCGGAGAAGTGCTTGACCCTAAAGCATACGAGTACTCTAAACTGTATGATAAGAAATTCAGCCATGGATACCGCAAGGCAGTCAAAAAGTAAGATTACTCACACTACACTTTATCCCCATTCTAGTAAGGTCTTGTTGAAATTTTTCCACGTCGCCGCTGGTGTATGCGTGTATGATATATTCTGTATCATGTTTGGTATCATATCTGGTATCATGTTTGGTATCATATCTGGTATCATGTTTGGTATCCTGTCTGGTACTATTCCCGGCATCATCTCCTGTCATATCTGCGATTCTTTTTACTATCTTTGTTGCAACAGATTCTGCAGGATCAAAAAACATCACACTAGGCAGCTCTGACTTTAGAAGGGGTGTAAGAAATGGCAGATGGGTGCTAGAGAGTGTGGCAACATCAATATGATTTTTCTCAAATATACCCTTGAGAGTATGTCTGATTTTATCCTTGCATGCATTTTTGTCTGTTAGGAATAGTCCTGTTTCTACCAACTCTACCAATTCTGAAGAGTCTATCTTGTGGATTATGATATCTCTGGGAATATTCTGTGATATGATGTACGAGTCAAGCTCGCTACTATTTACTGCTATTTTTGTTCCAAGAATGGCTATATTATT
>JAPOPJ010000082.1 GCA_026712925.1 Nitrososphaerota archaeon | reverse complement strand
TTGACTCCATCAGTGTGACCACCAAACAGCTGCAGGATAGCAATTATGTGGACCCACCAGGAGGAAGATGGGTACAATATACACGACCACAAAATTGTTTTGAAGGAAAAACATCACACGATACAAAAACTGCTTACATGAGCAACATAACACTGGTAAGATATGCAATTGTAGGTCCGGTACGACCATCGATTGTAGATACTTTGAGAGTAGGAGATGTTGCAAGAAAGGCATGCATGTCAAAGTACGGCAAAAAAAACAACAATAACGTTTCTGCCACATTCTCAGGAAAGGACGGAGAGGGTAACCCACTATCAGGCCACCAACATGCGTTTTACCTCCCCACATACGAAACACAGAATCAGGAGATAGATCATCTTACAATTATTGCATCCAAACAATTTGACAAGGACGAGCTTGATGCATTGTTTTCGTTAAAGAGGTTGTTTGGATACAATACAATGGATGTGCGCCTAGTCTTTCAGGGATGCGGTACACCAGATAATTTTTCAAATATTCCGATACTTCAAAAATCACACGTGTGGGCATCTGCAACCCCAGTTGTCCTTTCAAGACACATAAAGTATCGGAGAAAAGGATCAAATACGTTTCAAATTGATGGTCCTAAAGAGCAAATTCGTAATGAAATAGAAAAGAGATACGGAACATCATATGTGTTGAAAAAGATTACAATAAAACAGGATGATCAGGTAAACCTATACAATACAAGACACAGGCCGTCAGATTTTTTCAGATGGCGTAAACATGGAAGTATCGGCGATGGTAAATCCTACAACATACAGTTGGAGTTCAAAGAACCGGTTAAAGGACCAATTACACTTGGCTATTCATCACACTTTGGCTTGGGCATGTTTGTGCCAGAAGAGGAGAGATAATATCAGGATGAGTAAAACATCTTTTAAAAATTTTGAAGTATTCTTCAAAAAAGCTACTGGAAAAACCCCCTATCCGTATCAAAATAGACTTGCAGAATCACCAATCCCGTCAGTCATCAACGTGCCTACCGGTGCAGGTAAGACAGAGGCCGCAATACTTGGTGTGTGGCTCTGGCACAGATTACATGATAATGATATCCCGAGACGATTGATATACTGTCTGCCACGAAGAGTACTAGTAGAACAAACAAAACAAAGAATAGAGGAATGGTTAAAAAACTTGGGTCTTGAGAAAGAGATAGGTATCGCACTGCTCTTGGGCGGAGAACAGGACAAAGAATTTGACAAATATCCTGCAAAAGATTACATAATTGTCGGTACGCAGGATGTGTTGATCTCAGGTGCGCTAAACCGCAGATACGGTAGCAATCCATTTAGATGGCCCATCACGTTTGGGTTGCTCAACAATGATTGCCTATGGGTACTAGATGAGATTCAAGTTATGGAAAATGCGCTACCTACATCAATACAGCTTGATGCATTTCGTAAGTACTTCAAAACCTTTGGACCGTGCCATACAGTATGGATGTCTGCCACGCTGCAACCAGATTGGTTGAAAACTGTAAATTCACCATCAGAAAAGCTTGACGTGCATTACATTACAGAGCAGGACAAGGAACACGACGAACTTAAAAGACGTAACAATGCAGTCAAGACACTACGAAAAGCCAAAATTGAACTAGAGAAAAAATATGAGAAAAAAGATATAGAATACTTGCACAGTCTGCACAAAAAAGACACGGTTACATTAATTATGGTAAACACCGTAAAAAGAGCCCAAGACGTTTATGATCTTTTTACAAAAATTCAAGTGGATTGTAAATTAATTCATTCTAGGTTT
>JAPOPJ010000125.1 GCA_026712925.1 Nitrososphaerota archaeon | reverse complement strand
TTCAAAATCAATTCCCGGAAAAGTCTTCTCAATTGTTATGGTTTTAGTGCCAGAAGTGATATATGTAAAACTAGCATCTCCTGTGTATCTATCGGCATTACCATCATCCCACATAACACCATACTCTGTGGTATCATCAATAGATGGTATGGTTATTGTCTGGTTAGGAGCACTAGCCTCCAAAATAATGATAAATGCACCAACATCATTGACAATTTCACCACATTCACGCTGGTAATCCTCAACACCACATTCTTCTGCCAATACATCTGAGAGTAAGATGGGAGTTGAAACAGCTACGGCAGTTATCATCAAAAGCATAACTTTTTGCATTAATTTTCTTTATAGTATGAGATTATAAAGTTTATTCTCAGAGCAGTTTGTTTCTATTGTACAAAAATTATGTCCGCCTAAGATTAAGCTGAACATAGAGGACTATTTCACCCTACACCGATCAAAAAAGATGACAAAGCGACTGGCTGACAAGGCCATACGCTATACAATGATGTATTTCAAGAAAGACAAGAGTCCGTCAGAGGTAGTAACTAAGATAGGTGTGACTCCCAGACATGTATGGAGACTCTGGGCGGAGTTTTGCCTTACAGGATCAGCACATGTTCACAAAACCCCAGGTGTACTTTTAGCTTGTTATTCATCTCTTACTTTGGGATTTGAATTATGACGACCGTCTTCTTATGTGGACATATTTGATTGTCTTTGCAGACATGACAAGTTTGCAGAGTAATTTTCTAACATATGTGATGTGGAACAGTACGTCATATTTTTCGTTCAAGTAAAATCTGAGTTTCTTTGGTGTGAGTTTCTTTCCTATATAATCAATTGTCTTTTGAATTTTTTGTACTGACAGCATGCGTGGTCTACCATCTCGTGGCATGTCGCGGAGGGCATCAATGCCCCCCGTCTTAAAGCGATTGATCCACTTTGAAACCCAGTTCTGACAATGCATGAGAGTGTTTGCAGTTTCCTCAATACTTTTACCTTCAAAACATATCATGTGAACTGCTAACAGTCTCTTGGTAACTCTGGGATCCTTTTCTGTTTTGTATGCTTGTTTGATTTCTGCCGCTGTGATGTTTTTCATATAGTATGTACTGATCAAAATATGTTTCGGTCGAGTTGATTTTATCTCACGAATTTAATCTCGTGGGTGTATATGATGTGGTTTGGCATCATCAAGGTCTTACTCTTAATTGTGCACTAAAGGTGGGAGATACATGATCCTAAAAAACAGAATTTGATCAGTAGAATCGAGAGTCATGCAATGAAATAAACAGACTGTCAGGGATATCTTATTGGACTAATCCAACCATCATGGTGTATTCAGAGCCCGGCTCTGGGGCACGTATCGCAGGTGCAGTCAGGACATATTCCATGGCATCATCACCATGAAGATTATAGCTTGTAGTTGCCCAAACATATCCTGCTTCTGCAAGCAAATCTACATGTACAAATACACCAAAGTCGGCTGGTACCAAATTCGTAA
>JAPOPJ010000077.1 GCA_026712925.1 Nitrososphaerota archaeon | reverse complement strand
ACTGTGACCACAACCGCAGGACCTGTGGTCAGATGGGCCTTCTACTTGTGCACACTTTGAGCACTTGTCAGAGCCAGTAGGGGAAAAGAATCCTATTCCGCATACTGTACATTTCATGTTTGCCATGCTTATATGATCATATTCCCTTATTTAATGAATTAGACTGGGACGTATTTTGTATTATTTCACACAAATGTGTGTTATGTCTAACTATATCATGATCTATTTGTCACATCAGATTTTCCAAACATATTTGTCTTGATGTCTAAATCCCTATCTTTCTAGCCTAGATTGACACTAAATGTGGCATATTTGAGTATGTGAGTTGTATTGTCAAGATGCGTTATACTTTATGTTCTATTTGGATAAAAATCACTACAAAAACATGTGTAATGTAGGTGATGTTGTTTGTGTCTTGGTTGCAAAATGACGTATTAAGCAGTCTTTACTATTGTACGTTGTAACAAGACCGTTACAGTAGATTCCAGATGTGTTTTGTCTCCAAACATGACTATCTTTTTGGAATCTGCACTACCTGTGTTGATTTTTGTTGTACGGTAGTGAAGACTGTAAAGAGAGAAAATTAGTTTCTACTAGAGTCTTTGATTCTATTGATTGCGATATTCATTGCAAGTTTGCTGATTAGCTGAACTGAATCTGAATCCGGATTGAGTTTATACATTATGGATTTTCCAGACGTTCTAGTTTTCACTATAAATGAGTCATCTACCAAGGCTCTAATTTCATTTAGTGCAGTTTTAAAAGACAATCCAGAATGTCTTGCAATTTCTGAAATAGAATAATCATAATCGTCAAATACAATTAGAAAATCTAGAATCTTTGATCTAGAGCATGGGAATTTGTCTTCCAAAGGTCCTATTTCCAGAACCTTACTTTCAGTATCAAATTTTGTAGAGTTTTTAGAATAACCCCTAGAAACTGTTTTAGACATTATACCATACTGTTCGATGTGATATATTTATTATTTATTATATTCCTTAATATCATGGAATATAATACATAATGCCAAAAATTATTATGTATTTGATTGCATAACGGAATTTGATTCGGTTTCAAAGAAACTTTTCAAAAAGATGTTATTGCATAATGTGTGTGTGGGACTAAGCATCACGGATTAGATGATGATGAAGAGAGGGTTTCCATCTCATGCCCAAGGAGATGTAGAAAAGGCAGTAGGAGAACTGGTCAAAGCAAATTTCATTCTAAAGCATCCTACAAGTTATGGATTCCAGTATTCGATTAATCATGATATGATAGATGAAATTGGGAGTGAATATGACAATGAATCACAATCAGATTAATATCAAAATTGGGGTTTTTCCACAAATTCAAAGTTTTTGCTACATCCTCAGGCATTCCCAAAACCAATGTGATTAGATACTCTGACATATCAAAACCCGTTTTGTGGGCACTGGACAATCGGAATTGTTTCAAGGACATGAAAGATATAATCAGAGACAGACAATATCAACATCAGAGAATTAAATTAGAAAACCATCGAATTTGTGGGAGTACCTCAAATGATCCATACTTATTAGCAACCAATCTGATGTCGTATTGTATGGTGGGTGTACGCCGGGTTGGATATTTTATTAGCCTGACATTGATGATCTTGGGAATCTTGGCCATACCGTTTGGTATTGTTCTTGGCATAGGTGGGTTCGTTGCATCCATTGATGATGGCGATACAGAAATGTTTGGTGCTGGGGTCGCCTTAACTATAACGGGTATCATTACGTTTATCGTCTGTCTTGTTTTGTCTATAATACTAAAAAAATCTGGAGATGATAACAAGATCAATCTAATAGTGAGCAAGTCTGATGCCCAAAGCATACTAAACCAAAGGACAGATGCCAAATTAGGAGCATATGTCAAAAAGGAAGTTGAAGGACAAAGTCTAGGTAAACTTGAATCGGCACAAGATAATAATGACACGATGACACAAAACAAACATCCACAATTAAGATCAAATCTCGGTACTGCAGATAGTGAAAGTGCAGACATTGACGTTGTAGATTTTTCAGACATGCTTCAAGATCTTTTGGAAGAACGCATGGGTGACACATCTCGTCTAGAGTATATATCAAAGCGTCTTGAAAATAACCGATCCATATACAATAGTGACAGGCAATATGTGGAAAGAGAGTTCAAAAAACTCCGCGACAGCATACAGAGTGGAGACTAAATATATTGACACACTCAGACGACTCGTCTGATTTTGAACATGCAAGGTATGTGTATGTGGAGAGATCAAGCAAAGCGTGGTATCTTCTTCCAATATTCCTCTCAATCATAGGGGGCCTTGTGTCTTTTGCTGTTCTTAGAAGAAGAGATCCATCACTGGCACGCAACACACTTGTACTTGGAATTATAATATTTGTATTACTAATAGCATTAATTGCCGTAGGTTCATACCTTGGTTCAAACGTTAGTGAATCTGATTTGGAGTCAGATATCGGTGTATTTGATTCAAAGGTTGATAATTCATCAACTAGGGGATCAGATGAGACTGCCACGGCGTTGGTATCTGATAGTAATTTGTCTGCTGAACAGATCAAAAATAGTGCAGTAACTGTTCCGTACGATCTTCTTATAGAACACAATTCCATATACGAAGGAGACATAATACATTACACTGGACATGTATATGGAGTTGTAAAGAACAAAGATGGTACTTCGTACGGGCTTAAAGTGGAGGCGTACGACCAGAATGATGATTTTACCAATGATAGGATGATTTGGTCAAATTATACGCCAAAGACAAATGAAGAAAAAAACCTGATAGATCTGCTAGACAAGCAGCCTATCATCTCGTTTGCTGATAGCAGTAATGCAGTTAATGTGTGGGGAACTCTGAGTGGATTGCGCACCTTTGACATTGTAATTGAAAGTTACGATGTACCAGAAACAGACATTCTGATACTTGAGATGCTTGCAACCGGAAATACTTTGGAGGGTGGGATTACTCCTGCTGATACACTACACATCATATCTTATGACGAGATACCCGATTATGTGGATGATGCGATAGTGCAAGAAGCATTACATCAAGCACTAGATGCGTGGGCTACTGCAAATCCTACCGTGGAGTTTAGGATGGTTGATGACAAAGTGGACAGTGATGTAAACATCAACTGGACAAAATGGCTTTCAGGTAACCGTCTAGGGCTGCACGCTACGCGTGATATCTCGATGGATGGTGGGTCTGAAAAAATGCATAGCATCGTCATCAGACTCGGAAGTGAAGACTGTAATTCAGATTATCAACAATATTCAAAGGATTTTTTAACATATGTAATTGCCCACGAGTTGGGGCACTATCTCGGACTTAGGCACATAAGTCTAAATGACCATCTCATGTTCTCAGGTGATCCGTTAGCAAGGGCGGATGACATATTCACCTACAACACACATGGGTATGCAATCCCAACAATCAACGGGGCCACGTATGAGTTTGCGGCAATAGCGAATTTACTGGCAGATGCATCGGCGATCAACGAGGAACTAAACATGTTGGTAGATAGGCATGAAGAACTCAAAAGGCAAAACGACCTAGTTGGATTGGATGATAACAAAAGAAGATTTAACATGCTTACAGAACAACGGGCAGAGTTAGATAGACAGATAACGTGCATTGAGCAAAAGACTACACTAGATGATATCTTTGGATAACCTAGCTCTTCATATTGTGGGTTGGATGGTGGGGATTTAAATTCAAAAATATGTGGCATAATTTTTGATATTTTCTGTTGATACATTTTAAAATCCCAAATTTGAGATGTGTTCAAATTCAATCTTTTAACTTTACAAGTAGCCTTTAAAACAACTCTTCTGTCAGGTAATCTATCATACTAATCACAACTATTCCTTGAAATCTGTGAAGTTTACCAAACCATGACTTTTAATTGTATCATACTGACTGTACCAAACTAACTGTACCCAATTGACTGTACCAAACCAATAGACTCTTATCTAAATTTTTTTGCTGAAAATTCATGGAAAAGATAAAGGCAAATTCTCATGTTCTGTTTTACTTTAACAGCTCTAAAAAATGGCTTACAAAAATTTCAAAAAACGAATCCCTTCATACCCATATAGGTGTGATAAGGCATGCTGATGCAATAGGTATGGAGTATGGCTCTAGACTTACCACAAACAAGGACAAGTACGTGTATTTACTCAAGCCTACAATGTATGATTATATAATGAAGTTGCAGCATGGTACCCAGATTGTATATCCAAAGGATTTGGGGTATATCGTGGCACGCGCAGGCATAGGAAGCGGCCAAAAAATACTGGAAATTGGAACCGGTAGTGGTTCTCTGACTTCATTTATTGCAAGCATTGTAAAACCGCGAGGACGCATATACACATTTGATGTTGATGATGATTTTATGAGGATTGCGGCAAAAAACATTGCAAGGGCTGGCATGACAAAATATGTCACACAGGAAAATCTTGATATCAAGACTGCAAAAAAACTCCCATTAGAAGATGCAGATGTGGCACTAATTGACCTAGGTGATCCGTGGACTGTAATCCCACAGGTAAGGAGTATGCTCAAAGGAAGTGGTTCTGTTTTTGCAGTATGTCCTACTATGAACCAACTAGAAAAACTGACTGTATCCCTAGTAGAAAATGAGTTTACCGATATTGAATGCACTGAGCACATAATACGTACAATTGAAGCTCGGGAGGGAAAGACACGACACTCTTTTCAGGGAATAGGACACACTACATATCTTTGCTATGCTCGCAAGGCATTTTTTGGTCGTGATGCTACAAAGCCTGCAAAGATAAGGCGAAGCAGTGCGACAAAATCTAGTGTAGGTAGTGCATCTAGACGTACATCCAGACATGCCTGAGAACAAAAAAGGTTTATTCAGCAATGACTTGACAATCATTGATAATACATGATAACTGCAAAGCCCCTCACACACTCTATTGTTGAAGAATTTATTCCACCACGTAAGGCTACATCTCGTAAGGGTGAGAACGGAATTGTTTTGGTAGTCGGGGGAAGCTACGTATATCATGGTGCGCCTATCTTGTCATCTCTTGCAGCACTGAGGTGCGGCACGGATCTTGTCTATACCAGCGTGCCAAAAATCAATGTGACTGCCACTCGTTCTACATCTCCTGATTTAATAGTAATTCCACTAGTGGACCAAAAGCTTACCCGTGGTGCAGTAAATAAGTTGGTAGGCGCACTGCCAAAAAATTTAGATTCTGCCACAATAGGCATGGGACTTGCAATACAGGATAAAAACTCACTTTTACACTTGGTAAAATCTCTACTAGATATGGATGTCCGCTTATCCCTTGATGCTAGTGCACTAATTCCAGAAGTGCTTTCTGTCTTGCCTGATAAAAATGTCATAGTTACCCCGCATGCAGGAGAATTTAGAAGGCTTTTTGGTGAGGTACCATCTGATTATGCTGATGAGCGTACCTCACAAGTTAAGAGATTTGCTAAGGAATGTGATATCACCATTCTCCTAAAGGGTCCATCTGATGTGATATCTGATGGTAATATCGCATATACTAACAAAAAAAATACACCCGGCATGACAGTCGGTGGAACAGGGGATGTACTATCCGGGTTAGTGGCAGGCATGCTTGCAAAAAACCGCAATACGCTAGAATCAGCAGCGGCAGCTGCCTTTCTAAATGGTATGGCAGGCGATATGGTTTCTGAGAAATTTGGCCTCCACATGACCTCTTCAGATATGATTGATGCAATTCCACAAGTAATGATGCCCTTTGATAGGATAGTGTGATTTTATGCGGCCTGAAAGATATGTTGATTTGCACATGGATGATGTTATATCTGATTTGCAGACGTTGATTCGACAGCCAAGCATATCTGCAAAAAACGAGGGAATAGAAGAATGTGCTGTACTTGTTGGGAAAATTTTAAAATCATCTGGCATAACATCGGAGATTCTCCGACTTGGAAAGAATGCACCGCCTATAGTTTATGGGGAGATAATCTCAAAGTCAAACCCGGACAAGACTCTTTTGTTTTACAATCATTATGACGTACAACCTGCAGAACCTCTTGAATTGTGGGATCACCTGCCATTTGAGGCTGTCCGGGTTGGGAATAAAATATTTGGCAGGGGTGCAACAGATGACAAGGGTGAGCTAATTACTAGAATCAAGGCAGTTTCGGCGTATCTAAAAACTGTAGGTGATACACCGTGTAACATCAAGTTTGTAGTTGAAGGTGAGGAAGAGATTGGAAGCCCACACATGAAAAAATATCTTCAAAGGTATGAGAAAAAATTTTCCTGTGATGCTATAGTGTGGGAGTTTGGATATGTTGACTCTAAGAATAGGCCTATAATTGGACTGGGCATGAAGGGATTGCTTTTTGTAGAGCTGTTGGTAAGTGAATCAGTCAGAGATGCACACTCTAGTCTTGCAGTCTTGATTAGAAACCCTGCTTGGCGACTTGTTGAAGCACTCAATACACTAGTTGATGCAAAAGGACACATACTTGTCAAGGATTGGTATAAAGAGACTAGGGGATTTTCAAAAAAAGAACTTGACATAATATCTAGTGAGCCATTTGATGAGACGGCCTTTAAAAAAGAGTTTGGAATCAAAAGCTTTGTGGGTAAAAAGCGTGGAATGGATGCAAAAAAGGCACTAGTTGGCGGTGCTACTTGTAATATAGCCGGAATCATTTCAGGATATACTGGAATTGGTGCAAAGACTGTACTTCCTAGGCAAGCACTAGCAAAGCTTGACTTTCGCCTCATTCCGGGGATGAACCCTGAAAGACAGGTAAAGCGCCTTAGAGCACATCTCAAATCAAAGGGGTTTGGTGATATTCAGATTCGCGTATTTCACGGACTGGCAGCTGCAAGGACGCAGCCAACTGATCCGTTTGTTTGTAATGTTGTAGATGCGGCAGAGGAATCATTTGGTTCATCTATTCTTAGCGTATCAAATGCTGGTACTGGTCCTATGCATCCGTTTGTAGATGTACTTGGAGCTCCATGCATATCAGTTGGAAGTACGTATATCTTTTCTAGAATCCACTCCCCAAACGAGTTTGCGAGAATCGACTTGCTGAAAAAGACTACAAAATGCATGTGTAAAATAATGGAAAACTTTGGGAAATGCTAGTGCAATGGGCGAGGAATCTTTTTTACAATGTGTGCAATGGATGCTCTGCCCGGGCCTGCTACAATGACTAGTAGTGATGCTGCAAGCAAAATCAAGTCAAACTCTATTGCACCTTCCCCTGTAAAGTTTGCCGCACCCTTTACGTGAAATATTGCTCCTACCATAATTATTGAAATGACTGATGCTGAGATTCTTGTAAGCACGCCGACAATCATGAATATTCCTGGAATTATCTCTGCTAGTATGATGAGCATTGCCAACTCTGAGGGGATGCCCAAGCTTGGAAGCCAGCCTGCAAAACCCTCGTTTGCTAGCTTGCCATACCCATGAACGATAAACACCACACCTATTACAGCACGGACTCCCCAACTTGCAATATCATTTAGTATCGTAGTTTTTACTTCGGCAGTTGCCATCAGTCTGAACTAATTTTACTATTTAAAATACTTATAGGTGTGAAACAGCCTTGTGAAATAAGCCTGTGAAATGAGGCTTGTGAAATGAACTCTGTGAAATAGGTACAATGGGGTGGACATGCATTGCATGTATCCTGACTGATTATATCCTGACTGATTATATCCTGACTGATTATATCATGTCTGATCGTATCGTGACTATTCATATCATGATATTCGTATCTTCTCTGGGGTGGGTTTTGGTGCCCGAACTGCTTGCCTGTGTTGTGTATAATGAGGATCCTGCATAGGTGGGAAATATCTTGCATAACCGGGGGTAGAGAAAGCCCTTTTATTATGCTCTGAATTGATTCAAAACATGTCCATGTATATGCCCGGTGCTACTGCTGTGGGCGTTACTTTTGATGGGGGTGTGGTATTTGCAAGTGAGAAGAGAATAGCCTTTGGAAACTTTCTTGTAAGCAAGTCCACAAAAAAGACATTTCCCATCACACCAAAGGTAGGAGCAACATGCGCGGGACTAGTAGCTGACATGCAGATACTATCACTACAAATTGCAGCACTTGCAAAGATACGCAAAATGGAGCTAAAACGTGATGTTCCACCAAATACAGTTGCAAAAATGATGTCAAACATGATGTATGAGAGGCGCTACTTTCCACTCTTGACGCAGGTAATAGTTGGTGGTGTTGTGGAAAAACCGATCATGTACACGTTGGATCCATTGGGTTCTGTTCTACCTGATGAGTATGCCGCTGTAGGGACTGGTGCTGAGATGGCACTCGGTGTGCTTGATCCGCAATTTAAGGAGAATATGGCTGAGGAAGAGGCAGTCGAATTAGCAAAAAAAGCTGTACGTTCTGCATCTCTTCGTGATGCTGCAAGCGGTGATGGACTTGACATATTAGTAATCACAAAAGATGGCATCAAAGAGTATACTGAAAAAATAAACTAGCAACATTACATGCATGTGTAGTGCTATATGATATAATACAATATTCTCATACATGATGCCATTCTGTACTCTTTTGCAAGGTTTGTATTTTTGATTTTATGTTGGAGCATCATATTATAGCACAGTATAGGTTATATAATAACATCATAATATAATAAATTATATTATAACATCATCACATCATACCATCATGTAAGAATAACGTGCAAAAACTAGTCGTGAATAGTCTTACCAATATCCCAAAACTTGTCAGATATGTAGTGTAGGTTTTTTACAACCTCTCCTTTTTCCATGGATTCTAGCTCATCACTTGATACCATTGACTTTCCTACTGCCAAAAATTTGTACTGCGATTCTTCCACTATACATGTAATACTATTCCTCTCAAAGTCTGAATGACTCTTGATTCCCGGCCTCATTACATTTGCACCATTGCACATAAATTTCACTGCGCCCATATCTACCATAACATGTGGGAATTTTTCAAGCATGCTAGTCTCTGATAGGAATGGTAAATACTCTTCACCTATCTTTAAAATCTTGATGCCTTCTCCTGTGACAAGCTGAGCATCATCAGTAATTTGATGAACCTTGAGGTTTTTTATTTTTGGTAATTCCATTTTCCATCTTGTAGATATTGTTTGCAAGAGGATAGCAGTATCCCTCTTTGTAATTAGATTGGATTTCACTTTCCCGCAATCTCTTGTCTTATATCTAACAGGTCCCTTAGAATAGAACTAGCAGTCTCCATTCCTCCGGCACCCTTTCCTATTATGGTCTGTGTGCCAGAGTGCTCTGATGTAAATGCAATTGCATTAAGTGTGCCATTGACGCAGAGTGGATCATCTGCGGGAATCTCTTTTGGTGCTACGACTAGTTCCTTCTCACAAGAAGCAATCAGCTTTACTGCTGACTTTGTCTTTGCCGCCTTTTTGATATCACTTGTAGTGACATCTCTTATACCCGTACACTTGATGTCCGGCATTGTGACTTTCATCCCCATGATCCAGTTTGCTAGTATGACTAGCTTTGCAGCTGCATCTAATCCATCTAGGTCAAGTGATTCGTCTGCCTCTACATATCCTCTATTCTGTGCATCCTTGAGAGCGGCTCTAAATGTCATACCCTGAGACATGTTGCTTAGTATGTAGTTTGTAGTTCCATTGAGGATTCCAGAAAATGATGTAATCTGTTCACCTTTTAGGCTATTTTTTGCATAGTTTAGTATTGGTGTACCTCCACCTACAGTGCCACTGAATCTAAACATCACTTGGTTGTATATGGCAAGTTCCATAAGCGAGGGAAATGCTAGTGCCAGCGGTCCTTTGTTTACTGAAATTACATGCATTCTTTTCTTCATGGCAGTAGTGATGTGAGTCATGCCAGGTTCTGCATCCTTGTAGTTACTTGCTGTGGTCTCAATTAGTACGTCTGCATCAAGATTTTTTATCATATCAACACCAGACATGGATTTTGCAGTGGCATATTTTTTCACGGTTCCATATTCTTTTTTTACATCAACTAGTCTCTTCAAGTCTAGTCCAGAGGGACTCGATGCCCCACCCATACTATCAAACACTCCTACTATGCGTGGCTTTAACCCATATCCTGCATACAGGTCGTCTGCCCTTGAATCAAACAGTCTTGCTAGGCTCTGCCCTACTACTCCAAATCCACAAAGAATTATCCTCAAATTGTATCATTTCCTTTTCTGTAATTCATATGTTACCTCTGACTTTTTTAAAATAAATTGTGTTTATTAATGATTTTTGCTGTGCGTGTGGGGTATGATGTGTGGTATGATCAGTCCTTGGTATTGTACATGTCAAATTGACCCACCAATCAAGATTTTTTTCCTGCAACACACTTGAAAAAACACATTGTTGTTAAAAAACTTTCATTTCGTTATAATGGTCAAAGGGTGTTGAATTACCCCCCCCCCCCCTACATCACCACACACCTGATCGGACTTGCCACAGTTATTGCGATTTCATTTTTGGGTTTAACCTTTGAAGACTCTTTTGCACAGACAATCACCATAGAATCAGTATCACAAATCTCTGATGATAACACACTTGCACTTTTTGGTGCTAATGGATCTACTCCATTTAAGATAGGCACATCAACGTATGTGGCAGTGTCATCATTTAATGAAGGTGTTCAAATTCTCGATGTATCAACACCAAGTAGCATAAGTGCAGTATCACAAATCAACGATAATGATTTACGTACACTCCAAGGTGCTAATGGTATTGTTTCATTTAAGATAGGCACATCAACGTATGTGGCAGTGTCAGCAGAACATGACAACGGTGTTCAAATTCTTGATGTATCAACACCAAGTAGCATAAGTACCGTATCACAAATCACTGATGATGGTACACGTGCACTTGCAATAGTCCAAGGACTTACCTCATTTAAGATAGGCACATCAACGTATCTGGCCGTAACAGCATTCTATCAAGGTGTTCAAATTCTCGATGTATCAACACCAAGTAGCATAAGTGCCGT
>JAPOPJ010000144.1 GCA_026712925.1 Nitrososphaerota archaeon | reverse complement strand
TAATAAAAAACATACTTGACATCACTAAAGATACATCCATTACTGAGGAAAGAAAAGACCGATTGCTAAACAACGAGATGGATTTGATTAGTTATGCCAGTGAAATAGATCTAGTAGATTTTAATAAATATGGACCGCCCGCTAACCCAGATATAGCAAAACGTCAGTATGACGAGATAATGAAAAGTTTAGGTGCTAGTACTTAGTTTTTTTACATGTAATTGATTGTAATAATACCCGACACAAATGTAATTGTAGCATCTAGTATTAAGGCACACTATGAAGGGACTTACAAACTAAACATACCACACAAATTTCATGATGAATCATCTCAACTATTTGATATAATCAAAGATAAAGAATATCCTAAGGTAAAGGGCATACTGTTAGAAAAAGTAAAATCAGAATGTCTTGGTGCTTTGACGAATGCTGTAAGAGGTTCGTGTGAATATAAAGTAGTGGAAGATGTAGTGATGCAAGCTATGAAAACGATAATAGAAAAACTAGAGGAAAATAAAAAGAAAAATGAGAAGGAAATCAAAGTGTTGAAAGCTGTATGCTCTGAAATACCAAATACAATCAAATGGTTGAGAAAGGAACTGAGTGACAAAAAGTTGATGAATTTAGAGAAGGCAGTAGAAAACACATGGAAGAATGCAATGCGCAAAGTAATGTATGATAAATGTACAATTGTCACCAATTCATCAAAATTGAACAATTTGTGGTGGAAAATTGATGAGGAGGCCACGAAATGGAAAAATGATAAATTGAACGAATTGTGTGATGACAGGACAGAAAAAATCAGAACACCTTGTGTAAAGGTTATGATTTCTTTATTTAAGGTGTTGGAGACACCTAAACTTGATTACAATAAAGTGTGCAGTAGCCTTGAGTTGGTAAACGAATGCTTTGATGAATTAATAACAAAAAATAAAAATTCAAAACAAGTTATTGCACATATAAAGTCAGAAAAAGGTGGACATTCACATAAACCAGACAAACGAATACTTGCGCAAGCATCCACATACAAGGGATTGGTCGATGACCCAGAATCTAAAGACTATATTCCCAATTGTGAAATCTATATAGCATCCAATGACAGGAAATTTTTTTCACCATATAGGGGGGACAGCACTATAACTGATGCCATACGTACTAAGTTCAAAATTATATGTGACAGTCCTAAGGAAATAGTCGGCATAGTGAAAAAATCTAAAGATAATACGTAAAAATATCAAGAAGAGATAAAAATGCGGATAACATCTAAAACAGACACTTGGTTTTGGTTTAGTGTTGACGGGTTAAGCAGTTGGTAGTGATATATGGATAGTGAGTAATGATACACTAGCAGCGAGTATCTGCTCGCGTTCCAAGATAGTTTGCGTTTTGAAGAAGAAAACATGTTGATTTTGTGTTTGTCAGAATACGGGTGTGAATAGTCATCTTGAAGCAAGATACGTATGACATCTAAATTTAGGCATGCTAGCCGCACATCTATAGAACCTTACTCTTAAAGTCACTAATTGAAGATATGGTACTATTAGTCTGATGTGCGACATCTCGTATTGTAGCCCCGTTGTATTTTTTGTCTAGATATCTACCTGCCACAATCATTGGTCCCCCGAGTGCGCACGTAACACCTGTAGGCTCTGGAATCCACAGCATTATGAATCCTATTTTTTGCAGTTTTTTGCCGGGTGCTGGTGCTTTCTGGAGTGCGCCTAGAGAATTTGACGTGGCCTGACTGTTAATCTTTGCAATATCTGCATATAGACTAGCCCGCCGCCTTGCAGAGTCAGATATACCGCGCAGTTTCTCCAGCCTTGTCTTTAACTGGTCTGCCATACTATACAGTCAGAAAAAAAATAATTTAAAATCAAGGCTCAACAACAATTACATTTGTGTCAACAAAGAATAACTACTTTGCAGTGTCACTAGTTATTTATGGGAATAACGAGGTATAGGTTTAGTTGAAGAACAGCGACGCAAAGAGGCTTGATTCTATAAAGGCAGCACATGCGTCTAAAAAGCCCCGCCACAGTTCAAGGATGGAGGACTATCTAGAGGTCATATCAGAGCTTGTAGAGCAAAAGGGGTATGCAACCAGCCTTGATATCTCAAGATATATGCATGTCAGTGCACCAAGCGTCACAAAGATGCTAAAAAGGCTTGATGAGGGCGGCTTTTTAGAGTATGAAAAATATCACGGCATAAACCTGACAAGAAAAGGTGCTCAAATAGCAGAAAGTATAAGGCAAAAACACAGCATACTGCTAGAGTTCTTTGAAATCCTAGGAGTCGAGCATGATACTGCAAACCAGGATATAGAGGGTATAGAGCACCACCTCAATCCAAAGTCCATAAAGCAGTTAAGAAAGTTCATCACATTCCTAAAGTCAAACCCAAAGATTCTAAGTGATTTTAAGAACCTCTAAGGCTTACGTGAATATCACTCTTGGAGGATGCGATATCTGCCAAATGTCTTGAGGCCTCTGAGCGTTTTGGTATCTTGATTTGTCCCTTTCGTCCTATTCTGACAGATGTGACGTGCCTCTCACCCACACAAATATCAGCATACATGGAAGAGTATTCGCGGCCTACGGCAAGCATGAGGGATGTCTTTGATTCTGAGAATGTGAATGGCAAGTCGCCTTGCGCTGTAAAGTCATTAGAGTCCCGTGCTACCACGTCAATATGGATGCCAAGAGACTTTTCAATTGATGTAATATTAGAGCCACCCCTACCAATTATTGGCGCTATGCGGTGTTCATCTACCATTACTCTGACGCTGTTTGCAGAGATTGCTTCTACTTTTACAGCTGAATCATATCTTTGGAATATCTCACGAATTTTGTCTTCTGCAAGCTTTTCCATTCCAGTCTTTTGTGTTGGTCCAGATACAGGCACGATGACGTTTTCCTCTCCAAACGTGTATATTTCGTGCTCTAGTGTATTATCTTCAAAGTCTCTTATCTCTATTACAGGGCGTGCTAAATCAGACTCTGTCATTCCGGTTGGAACCTTTACACGTAATGACAAATCATACACCTTGCCTATCTTTCCTGCCTCTACAAACACCACAGTATCTAGCACATTTGGAATCATACCAAGTTCAATTTTACCAATAAAACGCTGAATTGCATCAAGCGGAGCACTTGCATGAACCACACCTACCATCCCAACTCCAGCAAGCCTTAGATCTGAGAATGTCTGAAAGTCTTCTCGCCGCCTTACCTCATCAAATATGGTATAGTCTGGCCTAACAAGCAAGAGTATGTCAGCAGTATTCTCAAAGCTGCCGGCAAGTTTTGTGTACTGTGTAATGCCAGGATCTACTTGCAAGTCACGAGGGGATTCAAACGTCTTTACTATCTTTCCTAGAGAGTTGTAAAAGTTTGCAAGGCCAGAGGCAAGTGTGCTCTTTCCCGAACCCGGAGGGCCTGAGATCAAGACACCCTTGGCAGCATCAGAAAATCGCTCCATCAAAGATTCAGATATAGAATAGTCATCTAATGAGAGTTTTGCTATAGGATGGACTATGGTTATCTCAAGGCACTCTGAAAATGGTGGTCTAGTCATGGCAATTCTATAATCCCCATATTGCACCACAGATGCCCCGGGCAGAGACATCTCGATTGTGCCAGAGCCAGACACACTAGCTGCCTCTAATATCTCTGAAGATATGGACTCTAGATATTTTTGTGATAATGATTTCTCACCAAGGCTTTTCAGTGAAAACGAGCCCGGCATGCCCTTCTTTGCAACAGGGTGTAGTCCCTCCTTGAGATGTACACTCATAGTCTGTGAGTCAAAATACCTTAAAAATTCCAGACGCTCTGTATGATTTGGTCTTACAAGGACCGACTCTATACCTTCTGCCTGGGCTGCAAGGTGCTGAACATTATCTGAGGTGTATAAAATAGCACTGTTCTGCTTTGCCACGTCCTTTATCAGCGTATCAATTCTGCCACTTGAGGCAAGGCGGATATCATCAGTTGTAGGGTGATCTCCCTTTAGTGATATGATAAGGCTAAACTCGTCTGAAAGGTCTTGTAGTTTTTTTATCTCTTCGAGTCCGACAAATCCCTGTTCTTTCTTTTGTGATGCCTGAGACTGTAGCTCATCAAAGACTGCCTGCGGTAGAATTATTTCACAGTCATGAAGGCTACCTGATTTTACACTATCCACTAGTTGCCCGTTGATAATTATACTGGTATCTGCTACTACTTTCAAACTATTTTCAGTTTTATGCATGCTTGGGTACTAAATTACTTTACTAGGTAAGCAGACATACGTTCTAGCGGCTTTGAGATGCAAAATCTCACCACATTTGTGCTAAACTACCTCATGTAGAAAAAATAAACAGATACTGTTATGATGGTTTTGCAGTTGTAGGATGTAGGCAAATTGGCACAGATGCCTATAGAATACAAGATGTGCTAGGCACGAATAAAAGCATACACCATACCAAGCAATACTAATACGCGTCCAAACCAAAGAAAACAGACAATCTAAACTAAAAACACTCACTATGCACAAAAAATGCATATTTTGTGCAGAAAATTCAATGGGAAAATCAGAGAAAAATGAAGAATTTTACACAAACTGCACCAAATATTTCGAGTTTCTCAGGAAGCATGGAGCATCTGACTTTGAGTTTGAGGACGAGTATTATTTCACCATGCCTGCGATATCAAGCAAGTGACTGCAAGATATGGCAAAACAGCATCAAATAATAACACACTTGGAACAGCATATCTGGAATATGGGTGTATTTTCTGCCAATTCCGAAAAGTCACCCATACCGTATAGGTGTGCTTTGAGAAATCTAGGTCGGGCAGGCATACGATAGTTTTTTAATGGTATAAAGTATCGAGATTTTTGTCCCAAGCTAGCTCAGCCTGGTAGAGCTTCCGGCTGTAGTTGTTGGCTTTAGATGGCTGACCAAATAGCAGCATATCAGGCATACAGAGACCGGGTTGTCGAAGGTTCAATTCCTTCGCTTGGGACTCCCATTAATTTTAGTATAGTATTCTGTATGGTGTGTTATTTTTGGAATAAAAGTAAGCGGCATGCTAAACGCCATAGTTCAAAGAGGTATTTATTTTCCAAACAGACTTACAAGATACATCTTGGAATTGACCTTTTGGATGTAGACGTACTTTGATAGATTTGCTGACTCTCATATTACTGATATGCTAAATGTGTTGGTGATAAAGCTAATCTGACATTTTAAATCAAATGCCACATATTTGTCAGATAAAGATGCACTACAGTGCTGTGGGTGGAATTTGCGTTTAATTTTCGAGTTTTTGCGGAATTGATGAGTAGTGACATGTCCTTCAAGCCGTACAAAAGCTAAACTCCCATATCAACTCAATCATGCGTATCAAAACTAGGAAACAAGACCACATAATACAAAAAAATGCCTTTAATTACCTTTGAATGTACATGTCATGATATGTCTGAAAAGCAGGATGATGGAGACAAGCAAAGAGATGCTCAAGAAAGGATTCTTCTAGAGAGAATAAAGCGCTTGGAAGATTCCCTAGCATTGCAAAAGGAACAAGTCAATCTCTTAAAGAAATTGACATTCAAGAAAACTTGTTACATAAGTGACTAGATACCGTAGCGCATACACGAACCTAACTGACGGGATTTAAAACAATCTGTAAACAACAGAATTTCAATTCTCGGTTTTAGTTTTACAGTGCAACCCAACCCTGCTATTGCAAGACAAATCTAGATTAGACTCAAAACTTTGAAATTTGTCAGACACATCTTTTAAAATTATGAGCAATTCTTCAACTAGATACGTTCTGATAGATTATGAAAGGTTTCTAGAATTTAATTTTTTCATCTTTTTTATCTTTTTATGGTTAATTTTACAGATTTGTGAATTTCATTATCATGTTTTGGTTAATTGATTTGACCACATCTTTAATTGTCGTCTCATCCAATCAAGTCACTATTTGGACCAGAATAAAAAATTATTCCATTTTCAGAAAACCAACGTGTATGTAACGCATATGCACATTTAAAGCAAACAGACTTGCCACAGATTAGTTACAAATACACACAATTCAAGGCAAGATGATATTGGGTTATATTTACTGCACAAGTCATAGTGCCATTTCAGGATGATATTCTAGGATGACGTTCAAGAATATATGACAAGTAGATTTTGTGGAGACATGCTACACCAAACATAAAAACAATTGAATTTCACAAAACTTGTACCCATATCAGTTCTTTCCACACACATGAATTACATAACATTGTATTTGAGTACATATGATATAGTATGTGAGTTTGTCTGATACGTCGGCACTGGTTTTACTGTGGGCTCAAGGTGCAGCACACACCAGCAAAAATGCAAGAATGTATCTAGAATCTCTAAATCTTGACTCGGGGGCAGAGTTATTTAAAAAATGCAATGCCGTGTGGAATCACTATGACGAAGTGATAAAAAATAGAAAAAAATGCATTTTGGATATGTCAAGACATGTACTAAAAGATGGTAAAATAAAACAGATGATCATACTAGGTGCGGGTTTTGATGCACTCTCCATCGAAATTCTGCACCACATCAATGAACTTTGTGTTTATGATATAGATGTTGCAAACATGCATCTCAAAGAACGACTTTTAAAAAACACCCTTGGACAGGAATCTGGCATACAATGCATAGATGCAGACGTAAAGAATCCAGATAAACTGCTATACGCCCTAGAGAAATGTGGTTGGAACTGCAAAAAGCCATCCCTTCTAGTAATGGAGGGTATCTCATACTATCTTACAAAGAGTGAGTTATCTAAGATGATCAACGGGTTCAGTAATGACAAAAACAACAGGATTTTGCTTGAATACCTGTTACCTCACGAGTGTATATCAAAAGAAATATCTCACATACCTGAAAAGATTTTCAGCATCATAAAAGACAAACACCACACTACTCTTACCAGATACGACGAATCCGAAATAGGCAGACTACTAGGTCCAGGTTGTCATATTACCAAAACATTAGGCCTAAAAGATATGGAGATGGCAAGACTCGGACAAAACACATATTTTAAGAAGAAATTACACGGTTGGATTCAGATATCACAAATCACCATATAGGTGTAGGATGTATTTGTCTTCACTACTGTACAACAAAAACCATCACCGGTAGTACAGATTCTAATAAGATAGTCGCACTATTCACACCTATACGTCCATAAACATAAAACCAACATGCGCCTTGCCTCCCTCATGTGCAGACAAGCTTGGAACGTGAATATATGCGAATATTCTTTATCTTTGATTATATCAAATAGTTGAGATGATTCATCACGAAATTTGTGTGGTATGTTTAGTTTGTAATTCCCTTCATAGTGTGCCTTAATGCTT
>JAPOPJ010000130.1 GCA_026712925.1 Nitrososphaerota archaeon | reverse complement strand
TATCAAAATAATATTTTGCAATTTTTTTAATCCCTGCAGAATCCTGCCTATCTGCCATTAGTCTTACATGTATGTTTCCATTCCCTGCATGCCCGTATGTTATGGTTTCTGTATTGAATTTTTTATTAAGGTCATCAATTACTACAAACAACTTTGCAAGATTTTCAACTGGAACTACTGCATCCTCTATAATGTGTGGGAATCTATCCTTTGGTTTGATTGATTTTATACTAAAATGTAGTGACAAATCCCTCATTTTCCACCATTTTTTAATTACTTTTTCTGATGAAACTCTTTTTTTTATTCTTCCAGATGTGTGGTGTTTGATATCTTTTCCCAACATGCCAGAATCATACTCTACGAAAAGAAGACATTTTGTTTTATCATCAAAACCCAGACCAAACCCCTCTAGTGTAATGGCATCTACAAATTCCACAGCTGATGGTTTTGTATCTAGTATCTTGGGACAGTCACATGCCGCATCACTTGCAGAGTCATATTCTATGATGTAGAGAACTCTATTTTCTGGCACATCTGTAATTTTTAGCTTTGCAGATAAGATAATCCCCAATGTACCTTCTGAGCCTACTATGACTTTTTGCGTGTCATGCATGGATATGGCATGCTCTATTCTATACCCTGAAGAGTTTTTTGTAACTGTTGGAATCATGTCTCTATCTATACTTCCTGCAAGTGCAAGAATCCTTTTACCAGTTTTCATATCCTGTGGCAAGGTGATCTTTTTCCCATTTCCATCAATGAATGTGATTTCTAATACATTATCTATCATACTTCCATACTTTAGACTCCTGCTCCCGCTAGCATTATTTCCAAGCATTCCCCCTATAGAGCAGTACCTGCCAACTGATGGATTTGGGGGGAAGAATTTACCGGATTTTTCTAGTTTTTCATCTAAAATGCCCTTTTTTGTGCCTGCGCCAACTTGGACGTATTTCCCTCCAATCCTAACAGAATCAAATTTCTGCATATCTAAAATTATGCCACGATTCAGCGCACCTCCTACTAGGCCGGTTCCAGACCCTCTTGAAGTGATTGATTTTTGATGTTTTTTTGCAAATTTTACAGCATAAATTATATCATTTTCATCTTTTGGAATTATCACTACTTTGGGGACTATTCTATACGAGCTTGCATCAGCAGAGTAAAATTTTCTAACATACTCTTCCCACAATACATCACCATGTATGCCCTTTTGCAAGAGCTTACCCATTTCTGTGGCATTCATATGGTTTGCTCTAATTTCACCCTATAGTAATCCCATCTTTCGGGATCAAACTGTACAACAAACTCTGCATTTTCTTTATTGATTCTGCCTTTTACCACGTCGCGAAGCGCAAAACTAGTCATGTACTTGTATTTTTTAGCATGTGCCAGCATTACAAACATGTGCCTCATCTCACTACCTCCTTTGAGTCCCCAGTACCCTCTCTTTAGTGCAATGGGCTCTAAAAATATGGTATTTTTTTTACCATAATTCTCATCTGTAATTTCTGTTCTTAACTTGTATTCTTCTAATGCTCCACCTTTTGCAAACCCGATAATTTCCCCATCTGGAGTATCGAGGCGCAGTGTAGTTAATATGGTATCCATATTTTTAATTGACTCTTCAAAATCATCCCCTTCAAACTGTAAGGGTTTTGGTAGTTCTTTGAATATGGAATGAAGTGATTTTATAAATTCTGGATTGCGCCGAGTTTTGGTGTTTTCAATTGTAGGTAATAGCTTTAGATTTTCATATGCAACATCTGCTTGGATTCTAATTTCTTGTTGTCTGAGTTTCATAAATGATAAAACGGTGTCAAAAAAATTCTTTCTCATGGGTTTTGGCAATATCCTCAAAATCATTTTACTCATATCTGATTCATTGCCTAGTAATTCTTCAAAGTACTCTACTGCCCTCTTTACCATCAGAGATGGCTTCCATCCTAGTGCGTGCGCATTCATCTTTGCCATGTCCATCGCCTTTGAAAAATCACCCAAAGAATATCCACCTAGCCTATCAATTACAGAAAGATATGATCCAAGATACATTACATGATCTTGGAATATGGTATCATTTTTTGCAATAGTAGAATTTTTAAAACATTCCATTATTTGGATTTCTGCATCCTCTCTCCATCTATCTCTCCATGGATATGTAGTACGGTGAATCAAAACCTTGATAATCTCTATGTCTATTTTAGCATCATCCAAGAGCCGTCTCAACTTTTTATCACTAGATATGAATTTTATTACATTTTGTTCATGTGGCTTGTCAACACTTTTTTGTGGATCAAAGTCATGGAATAATGCTGCTACATACAGATATTTCAGATCATCAATTGTAAATTCATTAATTGTATCTCTGTTTGCTGCTAGCATGGTGACATAAGTGACTTCTAACTCGTGGTTGATGTTGTGATATCCATAGTAATCGGTTCCAAGCCCCTGTGTCTCAAAGAGTTCAATTGTATAGTCAAGCATTTCTACAAAACAATCACTATCTATTCCATTTTGTACAAGTAGGCTCTGAATCTCGTTTCTCAAAGCATGTGGGCTGGTAAGTTCTTGCAATATGTTTTAGTCGTATTTGATATTTTTAAAGCTGTTCTTGAGAATCTGTGCGTATCATGGATAATCAGGCATAAAATGCACATAAAATGTCCTGCCTTCATAATATCTGCTTTATATGTAAATTCAATTTTTAAGATTGCCAAAAGCTGTTTGTAGCGTCATGTCTTTGTTGTAAAAATTAATTTCGTATCGCTTCTATGATTAGTTATGATTATGATATTTAGCTTAAATTTTACTAAAACTAAAATCTCACACACTGCTGGATTTTGCCAATCCTATTACTTTTAGACACTTTGCTTGCATTGCCATGTTGCCAAAATAATTATCTCATCATATTGTTTGTATTTTGGTATGGTATGATTCCACAGAAATTTGTGGGAAGAATTACAATACATCTAGTCTGCAAGACATGTAGTATGTCAAAGTTTGTAGGCATGTTCATGCCAGACATCCGTATGTTATATTCCTAGATAGATATTGCTGATTTAGAAAGATTCAAAAGAATATCTTGCTGAATTGATATAATGCCAGTTAATACTGACCTACTAAAAATGCTAATGGAATGTAATGATGACTCCAAGTTGGATTTTACACTGTTTCTTCAGGAAAAAACCTACACACTAAGGGATGTCACTATATCCAAATCTCCGACACCTGTTACCCGGCCTACTACTAGGGGCGGTGTATATTTTGCAGAAAAATACGCATACAGGATTAGAGGTGTGATAGATGACCTAGCAGTTATACCGCTACTCTCAAAGGCAATGCTTGGTCCCAATACTGAGTTTACTGACATTTGCATTCGTACGCAGATAAACCAAAATGACAACCTTGTGGGATTGAATCTACTTGCAAATCTAACTGGAAGCGTTCAGAGCCCATCTTCTGTTGAACTAAACATGATACTTGTGGGGTTGGAGTCTGTTTAGTAGTAAAATCTTTGTAGTGAAATCTTTGTAGTAGAATCTGACTAGTATTTACTAGTTTAGATGTCTGTCGTACCTTGACCTCAGTTCACTGTCTGAGAGTATCTCATATGCCTTGTTTATTTCTGCCATGATATCTTTTGCATTCTTGTTGCTTGTTTTATCTGGGTGTAATTTCTTTGCCAATTTTCGGTACTGTTGCTTTATCTCTTCTGGTGTTGCATCTCTTGGAATCTTTAGGATATTGTAATAGTCTGGTAGATTTTCATCTTGCACATCCTTCAAAAGCTCTTTGTATTTTGCATAGTTTTTTCTAGATCCGATATCCTCATAATCATCACTCCAGTCAGAATGATACTTTTCAAATGTCTTGTCTTTTTTTGACTCTAGTTTTTCTGAATCATATGTCGTCTTTTTTCTCAGTATGACATCTCTTGCAAGAAAGACACACACTCCAACAATTACAACTATAAATGCTACAAACAATGTAACTAGTTCTTCATTTGACACGACAAGCTCCGTTCCAGCTTGGACATCATTTTGTGCTATTGCGTGAGAAAATGTCAATATCATGGCAGTAGCCATTATGATATATACAATCTTCAAGGCTTTTTGACCTGCCTAGGATATACCCTTGTCGTCTTTGACTCGTTATGTGGGATTGTTCTCTTGATATTACACACAGTCGATGCCTCATTTGTATGGCGGTTTATTTCTGTCTTTAAACTTTGCAAGTATGATATTATTGCAGATAATCAAGTAATTGTTGGGATTTTATTGTACGTCATTCTTGATATGTGGTGTTCTGGTCTTTGAGCGTGCATTGTGGCCAGAGGTGCAAAATCACAAACACGACAAATCTCTTATAGTATATGTTGTGATTATATCATGTGTCATTTGAGCAGCTTGTCGAGAAGGGAAGAAAATTTCTCACTGATGGCAAATACTTTGAGGCACTAGAATGCTTTGAAGATGCCTTGATAATAAAGAACAATGATCCTGATCTGCTAAACTACAAAGGAGTGGTATTGCGGAGTATGGGGAGATATGATGAGGCATCCGAGTGCTTTAACAAATCACTAGAGATCGACCCCCGAGACAAGGATTCCTCGTGATCTACTCTGCACTGATATGCTTCACTGATACACCATACTTTTACACCACACTAAATCATATTATACAGCACACTTTTACACCGCACTGATGTCTTGCATTGATATTATACATCCCCTTGGGAGGTGGTGTGGATTTGATTCCATATTCCATATTTGTAAAAAGCGTGTGGATAAATCTCATGCAAAATCATATTGCAAATTCCTACACTATACCACAAAACCATCCCACAAAACCATCCCACAAAACCATCCTGCAAAATTTTCTGTTTTTTGTGATATTATTTGAGAATCAAAAATTGACACACAGCAAAAATTACATTATCCATATAATCACACCACAAACAGGTTGGATACAAATGACAATCTGAATATGTACGCCACACATCAGTATTGCAAGAATGGGAACTTTGACCATATTCTTGAAATATATGGTATCGTGTTGGAACGAGATCCTAAAAATGTGTAGGCATAATTGACAAGAGTATAATACTTTGGAATCTCGGAAAAATATTGCAGACCCTAAAATTATGTGGTGTGGTTTTAAAAACAGAACCTGCTAATCACATTACACTGTTAAATAATAGAACTGCACTGCATGTTATAGGATCTGCCAAAAAGTAATTCAATATTGTGATGTAGTGCTGGATGTTGATAAAAATGTGTAATGGTCTTTACATACAAGGGTCTTTCATTAGGAAAGTCTGCTGATATGGAATCCATTATTCCATTTTAAAAAAACACATTGATGGATAACGAGTATGTTCTTGCAATAATTTGCAAAAACACTGCTGAAAAAGTACTAAGATGTGGCAAATAATATACTACTAAAATACAGTGACATCGCCCGGTGCAGGTTCTCTCTTTGAGTCTTTTTCGTGATACTCTAAAAACTCTTTATGTGCAGAATTTTGGTGCTCTCTGAGCTTCTCTATGCTGGCAAAACCTGCGTGACACAGGTAACATTTGGGCATCTTTTCATCTACAATTGGAAGTACCATATTTTGATTCTATATCTTCAAACCGTATAAAAACAAAACTAAATTGTTAAAAACTGTGACTAAATCTACCTTGCCATACTATGATCATCTTTGTGAGTGTAGTCTGGCATGATTTAGCATCCACACTCTACCCCGGTCAAAGAATACGCCTTGACAGTATAATATGTCATGGCAGTATAGGTCATGTCCAAACAGTCAAGGAATATGTTCAAACAGTCAAGGAATATATCCTAACAGGATGGGACTGATACCATGCTAGAGCGGCTATCTGGAGAGTCCAAGTCATTAGATAGGGCTGCCTCTGGTGAAGAACTGACTTTTAATGATGGTCTTGAGCTGATGCGCTCTGAGAATATTCACCTACTTGGTGCACTTGCTGACTCTGCAAGGCAGAAAACAGTAGGGGATTCAGTCACTTTTACTGCTTCATACTACATGAATTACACAAACGTGTGTGCGGCAAGTTGCCAAATGTGTGCTTTTTACAGAAAAGACGGTGCAGAGGATGCATACACACTTTCACCACAGCAAATAGAACAACGTGTCTCTATTGCAAAAGATATGGGTGCTACTGAAGTGCATATCGTTGGTGGCTTTCACCCCAAATTACAACTTGATTACTATGAGGATATGATGAGGGCAATCAAGAAAAAACATCCAGAGTTGAACATCAAGGCGCTGACTGCGGCTGAAATCTATTATCTCTCAAAGCTTACAAAAAATTCCACCAAAGAGATTTTGTCTCGTCTCAAGGATGCAGGACTAGACTCTATGCCCGGAGGAGGTGCAGAATTATTCCACCCTGAAATACGTGAGAAAATCATACGAGGAAAATGTACCGGGCAGCAGTGGCTTGATGTAATAGAAGAAGCTCACACTATGGGAATTAAAAGTAATGTAACCATGTTGTATGGGCATATTGAAAAACCAGAACATGTTGTTGATCACCTAGTCAAGATAAGGCAACTACAGAAAAAAACCGGGGGATTCATAACCATGATTCCACTGAAATTCAGTCTTGATAACACTGAACTAGAAAAGGAGCATTTAGTGGATAGTGAGTGCTCATCAGTGTATGATCTGCGCATTATGGCACTCTCTAGGTTGATGCTAAATGGAGTACTAGATAATATCTCTGTATATTGGGTTGCATACGGGAAAAAACTTGCACAGATTGCATTATTTAATGGTGGTAGCGACCTAGTTGGAACGGCATTCTCCGAAGAGATATACCGTGCTGCTGGAAAGCCTACTACATCATCAGTTGACGAGCTAGCCACAATGGTAAAGCAAATCGGGCGCCACCCAATACAGCGTGATACTTTTTTCAAATCATTAAAAAAATTCTAGCCACACATTCTACACTATTTTTGGGATGTTGCATGAAATATGATTATTCAAAAATGTACTAGATGTCATGGGTGATACGTGTAATGGTGATACAAGTGATGATAATACGTGTATGGTGATGTGCACAGCACTAATTACCAGATCCTGCGGCGGGTTTTTTCTCTTCTCTTTTTGCACTACCTTTTCTGCGCCTAGCTCCAAAGCTAATCAGTACAAGCAAAAATCCCACACCTATTAGTATGCCTGCAAGCGTGTTCATATCCCTTATTTCTTGTTGCTTTGTGAGAATTTCTTCTGCTTCTTGTGCACTCATGCCTGATTCTCCTAGCGGTATCGAAGAACTGAGCATCAAAGTCATGGCAATTCCTACAGATAACATGGCAATCCCTCCACCGAGAATCTTCCTGTCTACGAGGATCATTCCAAAGATAAATGGACAAATCCCTGCTATTAACTCAACTATTCTGTGGTGGAATGTACTTGACTAATATTTGGCAGCTTAGCATATGTGCCCTAGAACTTCCCTAGATAGAAAAACATGACCGGATACAGAATTATCACTATATCTACATGTCTTGTGGGATATGTCTTGTGGGTGTGTACTAGATATGCTGAAATGACTATCCGTGTATAGTATGGCGATCAGATTTTTTGGCAGTCTGTAATGGTATATCTGAGAAATTACAATCATGTGGGCTGATACGTCTGGTTTGATACATGGAAATGATACCTAGAAATGATGCCTAGAAATCGATGGATGAACATGATGCATAAATGCCAGATGATGCTATCTGGGTTATATGTCTCTGGCTGACTGGGTTCTTGACCAAACTCGGATCTCTTGCTATTTTGAGTACTTGACCTAGATATGTCCGTCTTTTATGACAAATTTGTGATGTTTTGGATTCTTTAGCATTCAAAATGAGTTTTGGTGTATGGTCACTCTTACTGTGTTTGGTGTTGTGGATATGATGATGTGCTTTGCCATCTTTTGTCCCTCCAAGCGCAAATTTGCTGGAGAGCCGGTTAATACTATTTAGGCTACACTATATAGGCTACACTAGACAGATTTACAGAAAAAACAATACAAAAATATGCATCCAAAACTATATTGTTGCGTGGATGTAAATATTATTAAACAAGGCATACCGGCTGATAAAAAAACAACATCAAAAATAAGTGAAAAAACAAAAAAACTACACGACGAACTAGTAACAATTCTTAAAAAACATGGTTCACTTGAGTTCATTTCTCAATTGCAGACAATTTGGTTTTATTCTGATTTTAAAAGATATTACACAATCCTACAAACTTTTGATGAATCTGCTATTATAAAGTACTTTTTGGGACTGTTTTTAAAATATCATAATCTGGATGCAAAAGATGTGTCATGCAACTTGCCGCGTGACACTATGGACAAACTTTGTGATTATTATGCTAGTATTTGTGAAACCAAACTACAACCTGATGGGATTAACCCTTCAAATTTAGAACTGACAGATTTTCTCAGTAATATGGGTAAGGCCATTGGGGAATCAAAATCATTACTGCACGATTCCTATAAAGACGAGCATACCGTCGTAATGTTTCAATCAGTTAGTGATTATTTCAAATCAAAGTATGGGTTTACGACAAATGAGGCAATATCCTTCATGTCTGAACTGACAAATTATATGGAAAACATGATTGAAAAAAGATTGGCCTTTGGGAGTATAAATTTTAAAAATTCGTATGATGATTTTAAAGCCAATCGTGATATGGGAACACCGTTGGATTTTTCAAGCGCTGACTTTGACCGACAATTTGAGACTAGCCTGCATTCTGTCTTTAACTTGCTAGGTGTTGAAAAGGTATTTGCAATTAATGTGGAATGGTTTTCTAATTATTACTCATTGGATAGAGTTGCATTCAAAAATTTTCTGGATGCACAAAGTTGCAAGATTGGGCAACAGTATGATGACTTTGAATATTATTATTCTAAAAACATACTAGACTACAAATCATTTATCAAGTTTGATGAGCAAAATTATTATTTTATAATGCCAGATATTACAATGTCAAATCCTGACCTAATCTTGGAGCATTTTTTGGTTGATGAAAAGCAAAACAACACAGCAATCTGGAAAAAATATGAATCTAGCAAGTCAAAATATTTGGAGGAATTAACCTTTGAGTATATTTCCAGAGTATTTCCAGAAAAGCAGCTTTACAGAAATTTGTTTTATACTGTAGGACAAACACGACATGAGGTTGATTTGCTAGTACTATATGACAATAAAATACTAGTTGTGGATTCAAAATCAAATTTGGCGTATAATGCAAAAATACGTGACAGGAATTATAGAAATGGTTCGGAACGTATTGAAGATACTAAAAATCTAAAAACTCCTGCACAACGAGTGAAAAGATATATTCAACTATCCGATGTTGCCACTTTTGAAAATGAATCAGGGGATGTAATCTTATCACTTGATAACAAAAACAAGAAATACGACATTATGTTTACAAACGTCGTCCTGAGTTTAGATGATCTGCCAGATACCCCCATATATGACATTACTCTACGAATTAATGACCAGCAGTGGGTGGTTCACTTACATGATTTGAATATGGTGACTGCCTTTATCACATCCCCGCTGTACTTTTTGCACTATATACATCAGCATCTCTTTGGTAACAACAAAGTAATGAGAAAACCGTTTGATGAGATATATTTTCTAGCTATTTATCTCAAAACCGGGAATTTTTACGATCACGAATCTGACTTTAGGTTGCTATCGCGTGAATATTCCCTAGAGTTTGACATTAAAGGAAAGTTTGAATCATTTCTTGATGACAAGGAAAACTTTACAGCACCATCAATTCCTTTGAATCCAATTTCTGATTTAATTGAAAATCTAGAAAAATACAAACAGCCAGGATTTTCTGACATTATATTTTTACTGCTGGATCTACAAATTGATGATAAAAAATTTATAGCAGATACCATCAAAGATTATCTCCAAGAGATACGCACACTTGGTCAACCTAATGAGTGTTACGTGTGCTCAATACCACTGAACTTGGGCTTTTCATATTTTATTGCAGACACCACTACAAACCTCTACAGACTAGCAAAAAGAAGGACGATCATGCATAAATACGAAAATAAACTATCTAGATGGGCCATGATATGCAGAAATGTAAATGACAAGAAAAACGCGGCTACTGGTTTTTTTTACATTGATGATCCGTGGAAATTTGATCCTGAACTAGAGTCTAGAGCTAAATCTACAGACTCTAATTTCTTTGATGATTTTTAGACTATATGATTTAGAGCAAAGTACGTTTAGGGTTGATGTGCTTTGAACTACATACTTTGAACTACATACTTTGAACTACATACTTTGAACTACATACTTTGAATTGTGTGGGTGTTGGAGATATACAGTAGAACCATATCCATGTATTCAGTCTTTACTAGTGTACTTAGAATTGCGCTGTTATAGGGTTTTTTTGATAACTTCAAAGTTTTCTGAATTATTCAGTGTTCTGTTTTAGTTGATGAGGGTTTTCAAGGTATGGTGGTAAAGACTTAGACAAACACCAAATCGAAACACATGAGTTTATTGTATAATTCTGTTCTCAGGTACAAAAAACACTCCTGTAAAGACAGTCTCAAGCAGAGTTATGGAACAGATTTGAGTACATGTAAATTTTTTAACAAGGTTCTTGACCAAATTCGGATCTTAGATGATCAAAAGATGTCAATGAGTTTGTCGCATCAATAATACCAAACACAGCAAGAATGACCATGTGCTACTACTCACCAAAGCACATTTTGAAGATGCTAAATAATCCAAAAACGACTCAAATTCGTCATCCGAGATGGGCATATCGAGGCCAAGGGTTCAAAATAGCAAAAGCTACGAATTTGGTCAAGAACCTGTTTACGCATACACTATTGGCCCTGTGGCATGTATTGCCTGCACTATATCATGGGCAAAAAATATCGGACAGATTCCGTACAATTATTACCCTCCCATACTAGTATGGTATGTGCAAAAAAAGAAAAAAGATGCAGAGGCTTATGCAACTATAGATCCCACTGACACATCAGCCAAAGAGCAAGAAGACCTAGCAAGAGAAGCAATAAAGAAATTCAAGTCGCTAAACTAAACTTTCATTAATTGTGTATGTGTGATGTATGTCATGGGGCTGTTTGGAGCAAAGCGAGATCCTGAGGATATGATGTATGATGCAATGGCACTCATGGAAAAAAATCAACCAAAAGGTGCTATATCGCTTTTTAGCAAGGTCTTAAAAGAGCAACCATATAACACGCGTGCACTATTTAACAAGGGCTTGGCACTAAATTTGATAAAAAAGTACAGTGACGCAGTCACTTGCTTTGAGAAGCTAATTGAGATTGACCCAAATGATACGCAGGCACTTAACAACAAGGGAATCGCCATGGCTGAAATGAAGAACATTCAAGCAGCATACGAGTGCTATGATATGGCAATTGAGGCTGATCCAAAAAATGCAGCTGCATATTT
>JAPOPJ010000120.1 GCA_026712925.1 Nitrososphaerota archaeon | reverse complement strand
CAACTCAGATGCTTTTATCTTATTCATAGCATGCATCAACATGATCATGTTTTTGAAGGAAGTCTGTTGGTGTTTTTGAAAACTGCTGAATAGTTTGAATTGTATAGACTGATCCATATTTTCAGATTTTTTATAGCCAGATTTTATTATATTAAACATTTCTATTACCTCTGTCTTATCTATTTCTGAAGCATCACATTTTTTGGGAAGAATGACTGATTCAACATAATCTCTACGATCTTTGTATGTCATATTTAATCAAACATATATTCACACATATACTTATCCATCTGCTTAATTTTTTGAACAATTTTTGTGGTATAGTGAGCTGGATCCCTTGTTTTAGTAGCGATTTTTGCATGTTTGTTCAAATGATAAAATCATCATTTATGCTCTCCCCCCAATTGCAGATATTTCATGCAGTATGATATAGCCCAGAGATAAGTATCCTGTGGCGATTATAGTGTATGATGGGGCCTTCTTTAACACACTCTGTGCATCCTGAAAACGCGTAAAGTCGTGTGGCCAGATGTACTCAATTTTAATCCTGCCGTGAAACGACTCTATGTGTCTGTTTTGTTGTGGTGTGTTATTCCAGATAAATTCCTGTTGTATTCCAAGGGATTTCATAGATTCTAAAATCATTTGAGATATACTGTACGCCATTGTCTGTCCTGAGTCTCAGGTTTAGTATCTCATAGGTGGATAATGATACAGCATTGAGTATTGACTGGATTGCAGTACTTGATTTGGCTCCAGGCTCAAAGGTATGTGTGAGCCATTCATGTGTAAACATATCTAGCACATTATAGTACCATTCCCACAAGGAATACGATATCAGTTTATCATGATTGGTTGGGTGTAGCAGGTTTGAACATCTTGTGCCAAATAGTGTGAATTATATCATTTTGTCATTTGTGGCTCAATCCAGCCTATTTCTAGGTATATTTGCTTTTTTTGCCATATACGGGAATGATATCCTCCCTATTTGTGCAGACATTCATCTAGTACCATATGTGATGTTTTGTTACAATCTTTGATGTGCTCAACCATGTCTGGGTCTATGGGTATGTCTCGTGGTTTTTTGGCATAATACCAAGCACACTGATATGACATAATATTTTAGGGTCTTTAGTTCCATTATATCACTTGTCTCAACTGACTGTTTTATCATCTCTGTTTCCCCTCTGATTTTTTTTAAAATGTCATTTGCCACAATCAGCTCCCACCCCTTGAGATTTTCAAGCTCTTTTTCATGTGCTTTATACATGGACCTTTATCACAGAGGCCCACATCTACCTGTAGGAACTTGTCCTTCCAGGCCTAGTGGCTGGTGATATGTTGTGACTATAACTCTGTGGCAGATGTTTTGGTATTAAAATTCCATCAGTATGTCTTGTGAGGTATGTCTTTTGCTCATGATATCCTCATACAGTTGAGCCAAAAAGCATTTGATTTTACATAGTCTTATTCTAGCGTGGTCCTCGCCATGATGACACCAAAAGTTGCAGACAAAAATGATTATTTGTACCTGCTACCCTAGATTTGCCATTTAGATTAAAACTTGATGAAAAAGCATTTACAAACAATCTGGCTTTATCGAATCTATTATTCTTTATCATCTGATTGAAGAAATCTTTCGTCAGTCAGGATTGAGATTAGATTGCCAAATTCTTTGTAATCTATTGGGATTTTCATCTTTAGATAACAATTTGACCCTTGGGTCTCTTTCAATTCCTTTTTTAATTTTCTTGTTGATGAGTGGAAAAGTGGGGTATGAAATGGTTTTTTTGACAGAAAAATAACTAATGTTTTCTGCAAGGGAGATTTTTTGATCAGATCAGACAGTTCTGAATCAGGATTTATGATAAAAACTATATTATCAATATTTAATGT
>JAPOPJ010000103.1 GCA_026712925.1 Nitrososphaerota archaeon | reverse complement strand
TTGATGAAAATGGTAATAATAAATCTTTTATACAATTCAGACCTGACGGGACACTAGACAGAAAAATCTTGGTTGGTGTTCATGGTAACTGGGAATATCATATTGTATATTATCCTGATGGTACAAAAATTATGACTACGCGTGCTGATGACGGTGATGGAAACTACCATCGTGGAATCACAACATCCATTACTGAATACTATCCTGACGGGTCAATAAAAGAACAAACCCTGTGGAATACTGATGATTATTACAAGATATCTGAAACTGAATACTATCCTGACGGGTCAATTAAAGAACAGGGTCTGTATGATGATAATCATTACCAAATATCTTGGACTTTCTATTATCCTGACGGTTCAATAGAAGGGCAACACCTGTATGATGATAACAATCACCTAATATCTTCGATTTGGTACTATTCTACTGGAACAAAAAAGATAGAAGAGATTTACGATAACGGCTCCCCAATATCTTATACTGAATACTACACTACTGGAACAAAAAAGATAGAGTCACTTTATGACGATGGTAAAATCAAATCTAGCACCCATTATAACCATGACGGAACTGTAGAAAAAGAATATACCTATGAGTATTTGTACTACGAAAATGGCAATTTGAAATCTGAGACTGAATACCTTAACGGCTCAATATCAGACCAATATTTGTTGTACGAAGACGGCAGGACACAATCTGATACGAAGTATTATCCTGATGGGTCAATAGAACGACAAATACTGTATGACGAAAACGGTGGAAAAAAATCTCATTTTTGGTATTATCCTGATGGGTCAATAGAAAGGAAATTTGTGTATGATCATGATTTGGACAGAGATTTATGTAGGATCTTATATAACCCTGACGGGACTGTATCATCTTGGGAACTTTCCTACGATGACTATACTGAGACTGACTGTTTGTCACAAAGTGGAAACTAGTATATCTGTGTGTTATTAATTACAATCCTGATGGGACTGAAACAAACAGGGAATATTTCAACGGCTATGTTTTATGTTGATTTTGGCATAAAACAGAAGCCAATTTTGATGTCTTGTTAGATTTTACTAGAGTCTAAATTCAAGGCCGTGATGATACAAGTTTTTCCCATTGTATTTGTTTTGTGATTATCTGTTGGGATAGTTGATCTGCGTAATTGCATTTAGGTAAATTGCCATTATAGCAGTCTGGTATCACTTCCCAATACTTTGCATCTAATACTATCATATCCTCAATTAGTCTAAATTCTGCTTCTCTACTTTCCATACTATACAGAAATGGTAGTATTGCAACTACAATTAGGCCAATACCAACTAACACAAATGCAATTTTGACGCTAGTTTCCATAGTCTTGATTTAGAATAACTCTTTAAAGACTGTTGTATCCATGCATGTTCAAAGAGATGTTATAATAATGACGATACTAAATGTTAATCTAGCATGACCTGCCCTGGATAACTTAGGTGGCCTGCAATAATATTTTTTTATAATCTTTATATAGACGTTAATATTTTAGTAAATCGGAATGCTTAGAAACGAGGAATTAACCGATCTACATAAAGTTGAGATGACTCTAATCGGATACAAACTAAATCCAGAATTTGAAAACATACTACAAGGCCTAGCAAAGAGTTTGAATCTAACAATGCATGAAATTTGTAATCGGTTAATCAACCGAGGCACAGTTTTACACCATGCCTCACAGGATAAACGAGACCATGACCTAGCCGACATTGCAGGAAAGATAAGATCTTTGATGGTTGAAAGTACTCCAGATGGCCATAGAACCATATCCTGCAGATCAAAAGCAGAATATCACGGTTCTATAACTTTAGGCGTTGCAGGTGGCAAAAACAACACAATGCGAATGCCTGATTTTATCGTCAAATACATTCGACAAGAAGCCTCATTACATGACATGACCAACGCAGAGATTATCTTTTCACTGATACAGGCAGGCCTTGCACTGTTAATCACGGCACGCACAGAAAACAAATACAAAGACATAGCCAAAATACTTTGGAATCGTACCATAGATAACATAACTTTTGAAAAAGTAGGTACAGACACGGTTTATCATTTTGATTTTACTCAAAGACTCAGTGAGGGTAAAAAATGAAGGATGTGAAGGGTCCTGGCAGACCTAAACCTCACAACCGCAAAACACTATCTGTTTCTAAAACTTCTCACAATATAAAAATATCTCATACTGATGGCTTGGATAGTCTGTATAACCTGCCTGCTGGAATTAATACCGCACTGGCATATTACTGCGATACCTGTAATGCCTCTAATTTCAGATACAGAGGCTCAAAATACTTTTCTTGTTTAGAGAAAGGTCATACAGTCACGGCAGTAAAACCGACACCAAAACAGGCAGGTAGGATTTGATATGTTGGTTAAATGTACTCAATGCCCACAAGCAGGACTGTTCAAAAAAGGCGGGGCAATTCACAAATACCAACACAAATACCATGACGTAATAACAGTCTCAGAGCATATCCAGAACCAATTAAAGGAGTTTTTGTCGCAATGATGCCGATAGAAGCAAACCCAAAAGAATTGGCAGAACTGGAAGGAATCAAAGCCTTCAAACCTGATACTATAGAAGCACTAAAAAATAAATCAATGAAGGAAATTAGAGATATTATTGTTGCTGAATTTGGGATAAGAACAACTGATGAAATAAAAACATACCAAAAACAAGCAGAAAAAACAGGCGAAAGACTAACACTACTACAAGCAGAACTTCGACTTTCACATATGTTGGAGTCAAAACAAAAAATGCTCACAATAGAAACAACATTAAACGCATTAATGGAACGCAATGATAACAAAGGGCAAATCATACCAAAGGCTTCAGAGTTTGCTGATGCATTTATGCGACATGGCTCATATTATCAAATCAAAGGAGATCCACATCTATATCATAAAGTCGGTAATATCTACAAGCCTGACGGCAAAGAATGTGTACAAGAACTAATCGAGAGATTCTATCCTGATGCAACTGCTGGATTTGTTTCTGAAGTTGTGAGAAAATTGGAACACAGAAACCCAATAGACCGAGATAAATTTGATGCAGATCCAAATATCCTAGTCTGTCCTAATACTCTATTGGCCATTGATGGTGAGACTCCAAAGACATACCCAGCACTGCAAGAAATAGCAACAGAATACAGGCCCGAACTTGGCATATCTAAATTATTTCTAAAAATCCTTGATGAGATCATGCCTGATCCAGAGGCAAGGGCTGGCCTGCTGGAGTGTTGCAGTACTATCTTGTTAAAAGGCTCAATCAAATTTGTCAAGTATATCGTATTTCGTGGTGACGGTGCAAATGGAAAATCTCTACTTTTGAAAGTCTTAGAGAGGTTATTAGGAAAAGGTGCA
>JAPOPJ010000153.1 GCA_026712925.1 Nitrososphaerota archaeon | reverse complement strand
CAGTATTCACCATTACATAACAAAAAACACAATTTATACTTTAATTTAAAAGCGTTTGAGATAAAATCATATTATGAACTGTGCAAATATATCGATGTTATGTTTTCTTGCCCTAGGACATTATGAAAATAAATGATACATTTCTTTTAGTGTGATATTGTGCTGTTTATTTTTGAGCGTGATTAGAAACAGACTCATTTTTGTAAAATCATATTTAGCAAACAACAATGATTAAAATTTTAATTATATGTGAATATTACTGGGAATTTGGTTGGGGATGAATGTGGCAATACATCTGTGTAGGCTGGACAGATTTGTAGGGATATGCGTCTGTATATGCATAGAGTTGCCTATATGATCTATTGGCTATTACCTATAATGTAAATACATGCCTAGAATCTGGAAGTGTGGCGATTATAGTTGGAGTGATTCTACTTATCTCGATATTCTAAGAGATAAATAATCAAGTCCTGCCTAGTTAACTTGTCTTATGACAGTGCCGGGGTCGCCTAGCCTGGTAGGGCGCGCGCCTGGAAATACTATACCATAAAGCGCGTTCTCGCAAGGGAACGGGAGTTCAAATCTCCCTCCCGGCGCCATTTTTATCACTCAATTTTGTGGGTCTATGTATTTACCAACATGTCTGGGCAGGATTTCTTGCATATCTACACTCTGAGGTGGTACTTCTAAATTCGTGATATTACACATCATAATATCACATATCAGAATGTGTTCCAAGCATGATGAGTAGCCCGAGGCAGATTCGAACTGCCGTCCCCGCGTATCCCCTGTTGAGATCCAGAGCGCGGAATCCTTGATCTAAAATTATTATTTGACCGCTAGACTATCGGGCTACCATGTAAAATCTGAACGCATTAGAATATAATCATTTCATTCTTGTTTCGTGGATTGCAGTAGCATAGTCGCATTCTGCACCTAATCTCATGTATGGAATCAGCCTGTAATGTATGGAATAGATGCTACCTTCCTTGAGCAGTATTCCCTTTTGCATCAAAGAGACAAGCCCACGCGACGTAGATTGTATATTGACATCTTCTTTGGCACATACTTGGTCGCGTTTTTTCTGATATTGCCAGAGTGTGAATGCAACATCATTTAACTCTAAAATCAATGGCCATACAATTCTGGCCCATACAAACCTCCTGTTCTCAGTAGCAGTTGCGTACTTTCCTTTTACACTCAACATTAATAACATCACATAAAGATTTTATAACTTGATAGTTGTCGCAAAAAGAAATCCAAGAATCACTTGATCTGCTACAAAAAGACTGGGATGTTGACCCTGTTTTATATGACTTTATGCTTGGAAAAATCCCATCTGTAAGTGATCATATAGTTAGTGTGGGTAGTGTGATTTTTCATATACCATACCTTACGGAGTTAAAAAAATTCATCTTGTGGAAATGCTATTGGCCGGACTGCCACAACTGTTGCGACCGGCAGGGGAGACTCCCGTTGACATTTGATGATTTGGTAACTATAGGGTCAGGACTAAAATATCAAAAGACATCTGATTTTGTAAAAAAAGAAACAATAACCACTACATGGCAGGATGCCGCCCCTGATGGCCGCATGACTACAATGACTGCCATCAATTTGAAGAGAAAAGAAGATGAGACAGAAAGTGATGATGGTACTCATATTTCATGTAGATTCTTAGATAATGATGGCGGCTGTAGTATGCATCCTAGCAGACCAGGAGTGTGCTACCTTTATCCCTTTTCGACATGGCTTGAAAACGATGCTGGACGAGTTCGTGTACATGCATCATACCAGTTAACCGGTGATTGTCCGGGATTTTATCTTGCAGAAGATCTTGGACCAATGAAGAAAGAGCTTGATGAATATTCTGAAATAATTTACAACTATAACATGAAGTCATCCCGCACTATACGCCAAGGATTTGGCTCTACAAGTTTTGGATAATCCAGTAGTATGTCATGAGGATATCTAGGCCTTTGCTACTTTGATCAGGTCTGCCATTTTGATATTCATGCCAAATCTGTCCTCATGTTTTTTCATGTAGCGAAATATGGACAAAAAGTCAGGCAGTGACTTTACAAAGTTAAAGTCCTTGTGAATTTTTGCCCGGACAAAGTTAAAGACCTTGGCGTACACTTTGTAGTGTTTTTCTACAGCCTTTTCATAGGCCTTAAAGTCGTGCATATTTTCAAGAAAGATTTCCACACATTGCATTGATGGGATGATTCCCTCACCTAGTAGGGCATATACGGTTCCAATTGACTCTCCTACCCCGACTACTTTGCCTGAAAAGTATGGCTTGCATCTGTCTGGGGTTGCTAATCTGATTGGCCTACCCTTGGTTGCAATCACTTTACCACCATGTTTTTTGAGGAATGCATCTGTAGCTTTTATATGGTTTTTGTTATAGTCTCCAGCACCAACGTGTGCCCACTTTTCACCTAGTGGAAAGTACCAAAAGTATCCTGACATGCCGGGGAATGGTTCTATGTAAAAGTCATCATACGGTACTCCATTCTCATACTCTATTTTGTATTCGTATGTTGGAAGGAAAAAATCTTCGGCCATCTTTGGAAGATATACTCTGTGAAATCCAGTACAGTCTACAATCATGTCATACTCTTTTTCCAAATACTCTATCTTTGGTGATTCGCCGTAAATCACATCACAATCCTTGATGAAATCCTTAATCAAACCCAACTTGTCATATGTGCACAGCCCCTTGAGTCCTATGTCAAATTTTACATCATTGTTCATTCTCACATGCATGCTTTTTCCGTCATGAATCACAAAATCATCAAAGTTTCTTCCAGTCTTTTTGCAAAATTCCGCCAACACGGGCTTTATGGTTCCCCAAGCACAGATGGAGTCGTGCCTTTCAAGTGCCATACGCTCATATCCGGTTACTTGGTGTTCTGTATCCTTGAGTCTTGCCATTAGGTATGAGCCTGCAACCCCCATGCCCATCACTGCAATCTTCAAGACGATCAGGCATTCTAGTTTGCCTAATAAATACACTGTCTGAAATGACACTATCTGGATTCTAAATTAACCATACACCTACAAATACTGAACAAACC
This sequence comes from Nitrososphaerota archaeon, assembly GCA_026712925.1. Taxonomy (GTDB): domain Archaea; phylum Thermoproteota; class Nitrososphaeria; order Nitrososphaerales; family Nitrosopumilaceae; genus JAPOPJ01. Next base: position 1,093 of record JAPOPJ010000153.1, on the reverse strand, counting down.
TGACAACTGCGTATGGTATGGTAGTGATATTGGAGGCTCATACGCGAATCCTGACTGTAATTTTTCACACGCTCATGAGCAGCTCTCAAATCTGCAATCATGCTAGTATGTGGTAAATCTAAAAACCCACAATTATTGCACCGAATTGGTCTATTCCCATAACATTACTATTTTTGCTAAATAATGCATAGAATATTGTTATAGTGACTTGTCAGCATACATTGCACCAAACATTTTATGGTTTTTTGAAAAATCTAGCGTGGTTTTGGTAAACTATCAATGCATGTTTTGCAATTTTTTTGACTTGTCGCGTCTTTTTTTGATCAGACTATACATTATCATACCGACGTTTATTATCGAGATGATTTCTATCAGGTCTACTCCGTACAGGAACCAGTCAATTACAGGATGAACTCTAGAGACGAGTCCTGCCTCTAGCATCAGATCTGCATTCCACACCATGTGTGGTATTTGGATAAACTGTATCACTGCAATTATGATTATGCTTCCAAGAATTTTATCTTCATACCATTTCCAAAATTTGTTCCATAGTTTCATACAGTGTATGTGTTTATAGAATTATTAAAGTCGCCGAAAATTAGACACAACTAATTAGACACAACTAATTAGACACAGCTAACTCTTCACACAGTCTTATTCCTAAATGTATTTACCACGACAACACTTGTAATTTATTTAAATTGGATTAGTTTTTGATTCATAAAACACGCAACATACTACCAAGAGTTGTGGAACTTTTCAGCATATCTATTGCAACGACTTTATCATATCAAACTGCATGTTGGTGATTTTATTTTTTAAAAAATATCATATCATACATCATGTAAGATTAGGATTTCTGTGCTCTGTCAATGTACTGTACCAGTGTACTGTACCAGTGTACTGTACCAGTGTACTGTACCAGTGTACAAAAGACATGATACACGAAATGTGACTTGCCTACATATTTACCCAAATACAGAATTTTGTTAAATTTACTACGGGCATTTCAACACTCATATTATAATCATCTTGGAGCAAATCACACAGGACATCTGCTGAATCAACCAGCCCAAACATCATGGTATAAGTG
>JAPOPJ010000079.1 GCA_026712925.1 Nitrososphaerota archaeon | reverse complement strand
CAGAGTTTCACTCATCTCTTTGATGTTTCTTGTCTGGGTTTGCTCCTTGATGGTTATAGTGATATCGTCTGTAGTAGAACTTGTCCCATCAAATACCGTAAGTGTAAATTCTAGTTCTGTAGGGTCTGCTGGAGCTGTAAATGTGGTCTGTGCTGATGAGATGTCATCTATGGTAACTGTTGGAGTCTCTGAAGTTATTGAAGTTTGTTCCCAAGTGTATCTGAGGTCGGCATCATTACCATCCGGGTCAGTACCAGAACCATTCAGCGTTACGGTACTTCCGGGTGGAAATGTTCTATCACGTCCAGCGTTTGCCGTGGGGGGCTGGTTTGTAGTTACAGTTATGGTTACGGTATCGGTGTCAGAATCTGTGCCATCAGATACTGTAAGGATGAATGTTATCGTTCCTGTAGATGATGGTGCTGTAAATGTAGGGTTTTGGGCCATGTCGTTTGATAGTGTGACTGATGACCCGGCAGGTTTAGCCCAAGAATATGAGAGTGTGTCACCGTCTGGATCAGAACCGGAACCACTCAAAGTTACCAAAGTACCTGGTGCGACTGACTGGTTAGAACCTGCGTTTGCAGTGGGGGGCTGGTTTGGTGGAGCAGTTACAGTTATGGTTACGGCATCACGCGTACCGGCTCCAAGAAGATCTGATGTACTCTTTAACACTATTTCAAACGTCAATGTAGTAGGACCTGTAGGTGCTATGAATGTAGGATTTATGATGTCCGTTTTTGAGAGACTGACTATGGGTCCTTCTGTTTGGACCCAAACTTGAAATAGTGTAACCGATGAGGGTGTTGAACCAGAACCATCAAGTGTGACAGTAGCGCCAGATGCGACTATCTGATCTGGACCGGCATGGGCCACAACTGCCTGTGCAAAGGAATCGTCAACCATTCCACATAAAGATAAAACCATGAATGTTACAGCAAGCGCGCCTACCCACACAATGGGGGGGATCTAACTATTTCATCATTCATGGTATGGTATAACAAAGTTTACTTAAAATCTTTTTGATACGTCAAGTCTGTTGCATAACCCTGCCTGAGGCTGTCTCTTCAGGAATGTTTTCTATGCCTGAAAACAGAATTATGCACAAACTCGATGATGCGGGCATCTTTTTAGCCTATTTCCCATCACATGATCTAGAATTTTGATTATGATTCTGGAATTTTTACTATCTTGTGAAAAACAGCAGAGCCATTTCCATGTATGTGGCTGGTGTCTTTAGAGTTCTGGGGAATGCATACTTGGTATATTGCCTAAATGGTGCAGTTTTATCGCATATGTGATCATTTCCTTTGAGTGTGCTTGCCTCAAATGTGATATGGGGGATATTTTGGTATGATTCTACGATATGTGGTGTATGAGCAAATCTTTAATCTGTCAATATGTGGATATTTGATATGGGTATTGGGGCAGGACCTGCCATATATGAGATTAGAAAAAAAATCAAAAAGCTAGAGTCTGAGCTTGACTCTATTGCTTCTTTTGAGGTGGCTCCAGAAATGATTGAATCTGCCAACCTGTTGCGCTCAAATGAATATTTGGAAAAAAAGTTGAAAAAACAAGATGATCTATTACAGGCATACAGAGCACACTCTGATGGACTTGAAGAAATGCTACAGGCAGTATTTGATATTCAGTCTGATCTTAAGGATATACTAAAGGAACAATCCACTCTTTTATCCAAGAAAAAGTCAAAAAAACGCACTAAATCGTCTAGGACAAATCTCAAACGTGGATGACATCGCCAGCCATGACTCTCACTATTTCATTCTTATATGATATTACTAGTGCCCCGTCATGATCTATCTGTGTTGCCTGACCACTGATAATCATATCCCCTGTATTGACTTTGACATTTCTTCCAATGGTAGATGACAACTCTGTCCATTCCTTGATGATATCATTGGTCTTTTTATGATTCATCTGAAAATAGACATTCTCTAATTCTTTTAAAAATGCCTGAACTAAAATGACAGGCCTACATTTTTTATTTCCTGCAAGCGATGCTACTCCATAAAAGTTTGGCATGTCTGCAAGCTGCTCTTTTACACTTTTAACATCAATGTCAAAATTAATCCCTACACCCAAAATCAACTCTTCAATTTTATTTGATTCCAGTGAAGCATCTACTAGCATGCCTGCTACCTTTTTCCCCCTTATTGTGATATCATTTGGCCATTTGAGCTCTGTTTTGATTCCAAGTGTATTTTTTATTGCCCTTGAGAGTGCAAGAGAAGCTGCCATAGGAAATAATGTCACAGCAGAGACATCAAATTTGGGGCGTAATATAACAGAAAACCATATGCCACCCTTTGGAGATATCCACCGTCTTCCATTCCTACCTCTTCCAGCAGTTTGCATGTTGGTAGTTATAACTATTCCATCCTTTGCATTCTTTGCGGCTATCTTTTTTGCTTGGTCTTGTGTAGAATTTGTTGATTCAAAAAAATATACACTCTTTCCAATTTGTTCAGTATCCAGATTTGAGGTTACCTCCCATGGTAATAAAGAATCTGTAATTGATTTTATCCTGTACCCAAGCTTTTGTTTTGACTCTATATCATATCCTAACTCTTTGATTTTTTTGATATGCTTCCATACTGCAACTCTGCTTATCTTTAATACATCACTGAGGTCTTGACCAGATAGATATTCCATACTGTGAGATTTTAAAAGCAATATCACCTTGATGAGTCCAGAGTTATCATTAGTACTAAATTTCAATATGGACCGGTTTCCATCATACATGCAAAAATAGTTGCATCAAAACCCAATGTCAAAGTCAAATCCGCCGCCATCCATATCTCCAGCACCGGCATCTGCGCCATCTGTACCAGCATCCATATCTTCAGGCATGCTTTCAGCGGGGACATAATCCCCCATCGACATTCCAAGCATGCTAAACATCATGGAGAACATCATGATATCCATCACACCAAAGAACATCATCATTGGAAGTATGGATTTGTTGTCATCTAGGTGTTGTTTTAGCTTTTTCTTATCGCCACTTTTGTATATTGCAGACATGGTTCCCCATTTTTCTTGTAGTTCGTGGACTCTTTGGTCTACCTCACTTGAGCCTTTTTCAGTGACTTGAATCTCAACTTTTTTACCAAAGAAACTCTTTTTTTCTTCAACGCTGATAAAGCCTCTTTCTTCTAGTTTTTCTAGTATTTCGTTGAGCTCTTTTGGGTCAATTTTTGCCGCCTTTGCAATCTTGTCAAATTTTTTCGTGCCGTTTTTTATCGCTCCTAGAACTATGATATCCTTTGGCTCTTCCATGCCTGTCATATATTGCATATCCTAAAAAAGATTCGGTTTTTATTTTTTACCATGCTGTGTGAGTATGCCGCATTTCAGCCTAGGCTTCATTTCCATAACTCTGCCTAGGAATGCGCAAAAACAGGCATATCATACAGGCATATCATACAGGCATCCACCTCACCTACACCTCACACCCACACTTACACCCACACTTACATCCACACTTACATCCATATTCACAGATGTCACAATTACAACTATATCATAACGCCTAGACTTTTATTTCACTTAAAATCGTGCAATGCTGATGAGTAAGGTAAAGACCTCTGCAAGACTAGTCAGGGAGGGAAAACTCTCATACGAATGGGCTCGCAGGCACATGCAGATTTTAGAAAACACCATGAATAGATTGAAAAAATCAAAGCCACTAAATGGTGTAACACTGGGTTTCTGTCTTCATATCACAAAAGAGACTTCTGTATTATTACTGGGTGCAAAGGAGCTTGGTGCTACAGTTGCATGCTGTGGTGGAAATCCACTCACTACCCAGGATAATGTGGCCGCATTTCTTGCCTCTGAGGGAATACATGTGTATGCATGGAACGGGCAGTCTGTCAAGGAATATGACTGGTGCATCTCACAGGTACTAAAGCATAAACCAACCATTTTAACTGATGATGGGGCAGACATGAACATAAAGGCACACTTTGATAAAAGATTCAAGGATCTTCACATTTTGGGTGCCACAGAAGAGACTACAGCTGGTGTTACAAGGATTAGGGCAGTAGAGGCTGCAGGGCAGCTAAAGTATCCAGTAATTTTAGTAAATGAAGCTTATACAAAACACATGTTTGATAATAGATATGGAACAGGACAAAGCACCATTGATGGTTATCTTCGTGCAATGAATCTTCTTTTTGCCTCAAAGAAGGTGGTTGTAGTTGGGTATGGTTGGGTTGGCCGTGGTGTTGCATCTCGATGTAAAGGTATGGGGTGCAGGGTTATTGTAACAGAGGTTGATCCCGTAAAGGCACTAGAAGCACACATGGACGGATATGATGTCATGCCAATGGCACAAGCATGCAAAACAGGAGAAATTTTCATTACATGTACTGGAATGACTAGCGTAATTAGAAAGGAGCACATTTTAAAGATGCGCGATGGTGCAATACTTGGCAATGTGGGACACTTTGATGTGGAAATTGACAGTGAATTTTTGTTAAAGTCAAAATCTGTAAGAACTGTGAGACCAAACCTTGATGAATGCATTTTAGGTAATGGCAGACGAATATACCTTGTCGGTAAGGGCAGGCTTGCAAACTTGGTTGCCGCAGAAGGACATCCGCCTGAGGTTATGGCACAATCATTCTCAAATCAGATTCTATCTATACTGTACATTTTGAAAAACCACCACACCATGGGGAAGAAAATAATTAACGTGCCCAAAGTTTTAGACCAACAGGTAGCAACTGACGCACTAAATGCTATGGATGTAAGAATTGACAAGCTCAACCGGGAGCAGATAAAATACATGAACAGCTGGTAGAATATGGCAATCTGTATGTGGTTTGGATTATATATCTGCGAAGCTTCTTAAGCTCTCTTGTGAATAGTGTTGTATAATGAAGGATAGGGCGATAATTACTAGCGCGTTACCATACGCTAATGGGGAGATTCACCTAGGGCATGTTGCATCTACATATCTTCCAGCTGATATAACTACCAGATTCTTGAAAATGAATGACGTAGAGGCATATTATATCTGTGCATCAGATGACTTTGGAACGCCAATTCTAATCCAGTCTGAAAAGGAAGGCAAGACTCCAGCAGAGTATGTATCTTATTGGAATAAGCGTGATCATGAGGACTTTGGCTCACTTGACATTGACTTTGATTATTTTTATCGTACAAGTTCACCTGAGAATATTGCCTTTGTCCAAGATGTATTTAAGAAACTGCATGCCGCAGGCTACATATACGAAAAGGAGATAATTCAGT
>JAPOPJ010000081.1 GCA_026712925.1 Nitrososphaerota archaeon | reverse complement strand
TCATCATGCAAATACCAAAATGGTAGATCGCATTCGGGGCAGACTTTCATTTTGTCCACTTCCCAGTTGTATCGTGCAAGTATCGTTTCTCACATCTACCATTGCAAAATCCATTATCTGTATAGATTCTGTTTTTACAATATTTGCAAATCATTATTCCACTCCTCTGCTGTACAATCATTGAACTGACCCCACTTCCAATTAGTAGCATACCCCTTGCCCAGTGCCAAGTATGTTACTACCATCACATTATCTGATATATCAGAGTATTCATCTTGTGACACTCTAAATGTCGGCTCAATTATCGTTTTGCCACTCCCAGTATCATGTGATATGATCATGCCTTTCACATCAGATGTAAATTTGAATTGTTCCTGTGATAACAGGCGATCCACATATTGATACAACCTAGACATCATGTGAACATCTAGACATAGTAAGTATATTACACATTTTTTATTTTTTAGTTCTTTTGGTGGGTATCGTGCCAATTGGAATAATAGTTTGATATTGGTGTATTCTTTCATTTATAAACCCCCTTGTCAAATGCTGTGTTTTCCTGTGACTTTTCATCTATGTATTGCATGGTTCTCTGACACATGGCTTCCATAACATCATTTTTCAGCTTTGAATTTAATGGATCTGATATTGCGTGTATCCTTGTCACTCTTGATAAATATCCCATCATTAATTGATTCATATCTGCAAAATAGTTACATTTTACGCAACAATATTCATCGCCCTTTACACGTTGCGTACATAATTTGTATTTACACTTCATTCTTCATACTCCTCCACCTCTAATGCAACGCCCAATTTTGGAATTTCATTCATTAAATCATCCATTATCGTTATGTTGCTTTTGAAGTCATCAGAATCTTTGATCTTATCTAACATGTGTTGCATATTGTAAATATATGCCATTACTTTGGGATTATGTGTCATTGATTTTCCCTCTTTATACGATCTAATAAATCGTCCACTTGTACGTGAATCGCATCATTTTTGATTTTGGCGTCGTTTACAATATCTTGTATATCCTGTAAATTGTCGTTTTGGTATTTAGTCAATATCGCTATGATGGGTAGTGATATAATAGCCATCAATGTGAATATGGTGAAAAATTCCATAGTATATATTAAACTGTGGATTATAAATAGTTATCTATACATGTTACGCTTTCTAGCGCCTTCAACACATGATTGTTTATGGCATGATTTACAGTAATTCCAGACGGTGCCATCGTAGTTGATCACCATTTCAGATTCAGATTTGTAGGTTCTGCAACGTTTACATTTTTTCATGTATTTTTGGATGTTTCTTACTAATATGAAAGTTTATGCCCCTGCTGATACGATATTGTCCACATATTCGACATTGGAAAATTTCAAATTGGACTCCGTTACGTGTCACGAATACACTGTTTGTAAATTGCCTTACGTATCGATATTTCATTTTTGTCATTTTATTATTAGATGCAATTTGCCCAGTACCACAGCAGTCTTTACATAATCTCCAAACAGTGTCGTTTGCTGACATGACCAATTCTGATTGATTTTTATATTTACGGCATTTTTTACACATGCGTTTACGCTTCTTCATTGGCTTCCTGCGTCATTCGTATTTGATATTGTTTCATGTCATCACCATGTACGAGTACGATATATATGTCCTGCTCATGCGGAATTATGCCCATTAGCTTGATCCCCTTAGTGTGTAATTCCATGATTTTGTGTAGAAAATCCTCTGTGCGCATGTCTAAGCCAACGAAAAAAGCGGGTTTCTCATACTTGAATAGTTTACCCTTGATTGGTGGGAATATCTTGGCTATTTTGTCTAGCTCGTCTTTAGGATTCATTTTTACTTACCCACATGGCTAGTTTACTTTCAGGATGCTCTAAAACGTTTATGATTCTGCAATTCAACTCTTTCAATTCTCTAACATCCCACTTGGATATTGATTCACATATAATTCTATATATCCCACCAATGGACTCTACGTCATCATATAATAAGTTTAATTTTGGTATTAATTTATCGGCATAATCTATGTACAACTCACAATATTGTCCAAGCTCAAATGTGTACATGCCGATAATTTTATAGTTTAAATTTTGCAATTTTTCCACTAGGGGTATGGGTAT
>JAPOPJ010000171.1 GCA_026712925.1 Nitrososphaerota archaeon | reverse complement strand
AGTTATCATGTATAGTTATCATGTATAGTTATCATGTATAGTTATCATGTATAGTTATCATGTATAGTTATCATGTATAGTTATCATGTATAGTTATCATGTATAGTTATCATCTCAAAATCACCCCTACATCCATAAGATTGCTATGTGTAAAGCCAGTCAAAATGTTTGAACTGCGTTTTTGAAAAAATCTGCCAGAATCACTATTCCTTAAAAAGTCCTTGATTTCCTGCATGTCTGTCTTGGCATTATCAGTTATAGCACCTGCAAATATAGTGCTACCATCAATACCATCTGTTCCAACAGAAGCAATTACCATCTTTTTTGATTTTTGTGTATTCTTTAAGAGTCGCAGTACAATCTCGTGATTCCTTCCACCAGAACCATTTCCAATAACCTCTACAGTAGGCTCACCACCAAATATGAGACAGTCCATTTCATCAGTGGGTTCTTTTGTCAGTATTTTTTTCACTGCTTCTTTGATGTTGCCAAATATCTGCATTGTATCTGTATTATATCCAAGTGATGTTGCCTTTTTTGCCATTGCCTCAAGACATTGCGAATTATTTGCAATTATGTGATGTGGTATGAGTGCAGTTTTGGGAGTCTCTTGCTTTACCCCTGAGAGTCCATCACCAAGAATATTCCACACAGTTGCTGGTGTCTTGCGCTCTAGTTTATACTGCCGAATTATATTTACAGCATCTTCAAACTTTGTCTCATCTCTAAATGTAGTGCCAGATGCAATTGATGATAGGTCATCACCTTCAACATCAGACATTACAAGTGCAAGTGCCGTACACTTCATATCAGATACAAGCCTACCACCCTTTATTTTTGAGAGGTGTTTTCTGACGCAATTGATCTCTTGGATTGTAGCACCAGACCTTAGCAAGATATCAGTCATGTACACTTTATCATCAAGTGTAATGTCATCAGGTAGTGCCAAAAGTGCTGATGCACCCCCGGAGACTAGAAATATTACCAAATCATCACATCTTTTGGTTTTTAGAAATTTTACTACCGCTCTAGCAGCCTTTACGCTAGTTTTATCTGGCTTTGGGTGACCAGAGTTGAATATTTGGAATTTTTTCCCTGTTATCAGTGACTTTGAGCCTTTGGGTATAACGATTATTCCCCCGTCAAGTGGAATCGTAGAGTTGACTATTTTGGTCATAGAGTCACCTGCCTTTCCAAATGCAACTGTATAGATTCTAGAATATTTTGACACATCCAACACTACACTGCCTGCCTTGATATGAGACTTTTTGACAAACTTTGGCAGGATATCAGCAGGGTCAGCAGCTGCAAGCCCTGCATCTAATATCTCTAGACAGTGCCGCTTTTTTTCACTAGTAGCAAGGTCAGAAAAGTTTTGAATGATCATTACCATTTGATCACCATCTACTTAATAATATGATTATGATGGTATGCAAGGTCAGAAAAGTTTTGAATGATCACACCATACGGTACATGTACCCATCCCCAAACTCGGCGCTTTTGTTAATTTGATCCTTTGAGCTTGATATATCCATGCCAAAACCATTGCCATACGTGCTGGGTAGTAGGAATTTCTCATGTCAAGAATTGTGACAGATGTAAAATCGCATAGGCTAAGAATTTATCAAAAGTACCGAGTTTGGAAAAGAATCATAAATGGGTAAATATTAACATCGTGTAGAAACTCGTAATGAGTTATAGTGATACGGATAGAAATCCAATAAAGTATGATAATTCACGCACCAAGACGGCATTAGATGTACCGAAACAAGAAAGATGAAATTACAATAAGGTACGAAATTTCACACACCCAAACCGTAAAAACTTCTAACCAGAACAAATCTGGAATCTATTCCTTGTTCCAAGAGGGTATCGAATTACGACAACGATTAAAAAATCATGAAAAAAAATGGTCAACTGTTGAAAATATTGACGGGTTTTACTTTGACACGGCTATTGATGCCGCAATACTAATTTTGGACAACGCACAGTTTAATTTTGAAAATATTGAAAATATGGAAGTCAATAAAATTCCAAATGCCACTATTTGTTTCACAACAAATGCTGTTCGTATTGTAGGCAAACAAGAAAAAACTGACCAGAAACCAAAAACATCCTTTACTCATGTGTTTCCTATAATGTCAGAACTAATAAAAAACATACTTGACATCAGTGAGTCTACTGAGATAAGTAAGATAACTGAGGAAAGAGAAAACCGAGTGATAGACAACATGAATAAATTAATTGACATTGCACGTACAAAAAATCTGGTGGATTTTAATAAATTTAAACCTGACAAAGCCGAAGCAAAATGGCAGTATACCTTCCTAATTAAAAGCTTAGATGCTAGTACTTAGTTTTTTACATGGAATTGAATGTAATAATACCGGATACAGATGTAATTTTAGCAGCTTCTTTTAATACCATCTATGATGGGACAATACCCATACGACACACATTTCATGATGAATCATTTCAACTGTTAAATAAAGTCAATTACGAACAGGTTCTTCCTCAAACTCTGTGCTTTTGTTAATTTAATTCTATAATCTTGACATGTCCATCACGGGTGGTAAAATTGAGGCATGTTGATTTAGTAATTTCAAAATGAACTTTGATGTGTAGAAGCATGTAGTCACTCCTGTTGTGTTTGGTGTCATGGGTGTGGTAACTCCTTGACATCTTGTGTCCATCAAAGCACTGTATTTGAAAAAAACCAGTACAATGCAAGATATAATAATAATCAAAAATGCCCACAAGCATGAACACAATACGCATTCCCAAAGTTATTAACTTTGGAGAGGATGCACTAGGTCAAACAGAATATCCAAAAAACGCCCTAGTAGTCACTACAGTTCCACCAGAACTATCAGACAAGTGGCTTGCCAAGATGGGCATCAAGGACTATATGCTGTATGACAAGGTAACGCCAGAGCCATCAATTAATGATGTTAATGCTGTAATCTCAGAGTTCAAATCCAAAGATCCCTCAGTAATAATAGGACTAGGCGGTGGAAGTTCTATGGATGTGGTAAAGTATGCCGCACCAGAGATGAATAAGGAAAAGATCCTAATTCCCACCACATTTGGAACAGGTGCCGAGATGACGACATACTGCGTCTTAAAGTTTGATGGAAAAAAGAAACTACTTCATGAAGACAAGTTCCTAGCTGATATGGCAGTAGTGGATTCGTACTTTATGAACGGGTCTCCAGAACAGGTCATAAAAAACTCTGTATGTGATGCATGCGCACAAGCCACAGAAGGCTATGATAGCAAGCTTGGCAATGATCTCACCAGAACACTATGCAAACAGGCATTTGATATCCTTTATGATGCAATCATGAATGACAAGCCAGAAAACTACCCATACGGCTCAATGCTGTCTGGAATGGGATTTGGAAACTGCTCCACCACGCTAGGCCATGCCTTATCATATGTGTTTTCAAATGAGGGAGTTCCGCACGGATATTCTCTATCATCGTGCACCACAATAGCACACAAGCACAACAAATCGATATTTTATGACCGCTTCAAAGAAGCCATGGAAAAGCTTGGATTTGATAAACTAGACCTCAAGGCAGACATCTCAGAGGCCGCAGACACGGTAATGACAGATAGAGGCCATCTAGACCCAAATCCAATCCCCATTGTTAAAGAAGACGTGGTAAAGTGCCTAGAAGACATCAAAGCAGGAAATCTGTAAAAAATTAAAATTTCTATATTTTTTCCATTTTTTTATTTGAAATTATAGTATAGACAGGTAGAATTAAACTTATTTACCCAGCAAGTTCTTGTAATGGTATTATGAGAGAAGAGGGCATAAAATTTGGCATTCAAAACGGCCTGAATGTAGCAAGAGCAGGATATACAGAAGATCAGATACTTACTGCGTGCATGCTAGCAGACAAGACAGGTTATGACTCTATATTCTACATGGACCACACTAACGTACCACAATGGACAAATGCCATAGTTTTGGACCCATGGGTAATGCTATCTGCAATTGCAGCAGTCACAAATAACGTAGAGTTGGGCACATGTGTAACTGATGCAATCAGGCGACATCCCTCAAACATAGCACTTGCGGCAATCACGCTAGACAGAGTCTCAAAAGGCAGGGCAATTCTTGGAATAGGTGCAGGTGAAGCTCAGAACCTCAAAGAATTTTGCATTCCATTTGAAAAACCAGTCTCAAAGTGGGCAGAACAAATAGAAACAATACACAAGCTTTACGAATCAACCCCGGAAAATACGGTAAACTATGATGGAAAATACTACAAGTTAGAAGGCGCATGTCTACAAGCACCATCAATTAGAAGACCCAGACCACCTACATACATGGCAGCAGGAGGTACACGCACACTATCACTTACAGGGAAATTAGGTGATGGTTGGCTCCCAATAGGATACACGCCAGAGCTTTTCGAGGATCACGCTAAAAAAATTCAAACATCAATGGATGAGAATAACAGAACGCAAGAAGATAAAGACAATTTCCAATACGCACTTGATATAGATGTCTACTTTTCTGAAGATGCAGAGGAATCTTGGGCAAGAATGAAAGAAGCAGTTAAGGTAAGTTTGTTCAAGCCCGAAGTACTCCGTGTGCATGGCCTAAAAGAAATTGAAGGTTTTGATTTTAGAAAATACTTTACAGAGTATTCCATGTCCAACCAAGAATGGATTGTAAAGATGCGCGAGGCGGCAACTAAAATCCCCGAGCATGTTGCACGCTCATCTACAGCAGTAGGAACACCAGAGGATATCATTCCAACCTTTGAAAGATTTATGGATGCAGGTGTGAATCACTTTGTCATTAGATTCTGGGGCAAGAACTACTTTGGCTCTATTGACAAATTTGCAAGCCATGTAATACCAGCACTCCGTGAAAAGGCCAATAATTAATCTGCCAGATATGAATCAAAGGTATGTGTTTACAAATTTAGATGCCACACATATTTGGATGTGTGTAGTAAAAATTTAGCACAAGGATCAAGTTTTATGACGCATATCTTTTCATCACATCTTTGATATAATTCCACATGGGTATAAACCAGAATGATAAGTGTGATGGAATGCAGTGCAAAATTCTCCAACTAAAAGACATCATAAAAAGCAAACCAACAGACAAACAAGATAGTTAGTTGGATTTATAACATTATTTGCATCATATCAGTCATTGCAGCTAACCAAAATCCTACAAATCAAATCATACAAAAAGATAAAGGAATTTCTACACCAAGAGCACGTTGGTAGAATTGCCACCATTGATGCAGATGGCTATCCGCAGATAATCCCGATGAATTTTGTCTTTATGAATGATGTAGTGTATATGCACTCCCACATACGAGGAGAAAAGCTTGAGAACATATCTAGAAACTGCAACGTTGGGTTTGAGGTAGACCGCGAACTAGAGTTTCTCCCATCATATTTTGAAGACCCGCAGAATGCCTCACTTGCAGATACGCTATACATAAGTATAGTAATCAAGGGTTCAGCATCAATAGTTTCAGACAGATATGAAAAGACATCTGCACTAAATGGCCTGATGCAAAAATATCAGCCAGAAGGCAGGTACAGTCCCATCACACCAGACATGAGAGTTCTTGATGCCGTTGCAATAATCAAGATAACACCTAGAACCATATATGGTAAATACAAAATAGGCCAGAATCTCTCTGCAAAAGACAGATTAAATCTTGCACAAAAGATTCTCAAAAAAGGCTCACCGACTGCCAAAAGTACACTAAGAATAATGGGCTTTGAAATATCAGGAGATGAGATTATAATGACAGACCAACCTACATGGTGAGTTTGTAGTGTATGTGTTTAGTATGTGTGTTTGCGCGGCATTGCTTTAAATTCAGTTTACATGGCAAGTAGTTGTTGCAGCAGACACACAAATTTGAGTTGTCTTCTGAATTTGTTCCAAAGGGCGACCAACCCCAGGCAATAAAAACACTAGTAGATGGAGTGAATAAAGGCAAGATACAGACATTACTTGGAGTCACAGGTAGTGGCAAGACATTTACAGTGGCAAATGTGATTGCCCAGACTGGTAAAAATGCCCTCATCATATCACACAACAAGACACTTGCAGCTCAACTCTACTCGGAACTAAAACAGTTCTTTCCAAAAAATAATGTAGGCTATTTTGTATCATACTATGACTATTACCAACCAGAGAGCTATCTGCCACAGACTGACACCTATATTGAAAAAGACACCCAGATTAATGACAAGATTGAAAAGATGCGGCTAGAGGCAACTGCAATGCTACTCTCAGGTGAGCCCACCATTATAATATCCACAGTCTCGTGCATTTACTCTCTTGGAAATCCGCAGGACTGGAAAGATATGGCAACCACAATTAAAGTCGGGGATGTGATAAATAGAGATCATTTGATCAAGAGACTCATTGATGCAAGATATGAGAGAAATGATACAGAGCTTGTACCGGGAAATTTCAAGGTAAAAGGTGACACACTTGAAGTCATTCCAGCATACTCAGAAGATGTGGTAAAGATATCCATGTTTGGAGATGAGATTGAAAAGATTACACTGCTTGACCATGTGGCACGCAGTGAAAAGCGCAAGATAACTCAAATGAGAATATTTCCTGCAAAGCATTATTTGATTGCAAAAGATGTACGCGAAAAGGCAATATCATCCATAAAAGCCGAGCTAAAAAAGCGACTACCTGAATTAGAGGAATTACAAAGGCAGAGATTAAAAATGAGAACAAACTATGACCTAGAAATGATAGAAGAGCTTGGCTATTGCTCTGGGATTGAAAACTATTCTAGACATTTTGATGGTAGAAAGGCAGGAGAAAAGGCATTTTGTCTGATGGATTTTTTTGCCGATGACTATATCCTTGTAATAGATGAATCACATGTGACACTTCCACAGTTGCATGGAATGTACAAAGGAGATCACTCTAGGAAAAATGAGCTTGTCACGTATGGATTTAGACTGCCAAGTGCATATGATAATAGACCACTAATGTTCGAAGAGTTTGAAAAATATATCAAAAATACAATATTTGTCTCTGCCACACCGGCAGTGTATGAAAAAGAAATCTCAGAAAAGCCAGTAGAGCAGCTAGTTAGACCTACAGGACTACTTGATCCACTAGTAGAGACACGACCAACTAAAAATCAGATGGATGACCTAATATCAGAGATAGTAAAAAGGGCTGAATGTAATGAACGCGTACTAGTAACTACACTTACCAAGCGGATGGCCGAAGACCTTGCAGAGTATCTCTCAAAAAAAGATGTCAAAGTAAGATACATGCACTCTGAGATAGAAGGATTGCAAAGAACAGAGCTCATCAGACAGCTTCGCCTAGGCGAGTTTGATGTGCTAGTGGGTATAAACCTGTTAAGAGAAGGTCTTGATATACCAGAGGTTTCACTTGTGGCCATTTTGGATGCAGACAAGGAGGGATTCTTGCGAAACATGACAAGTCTGATTCAGACATTTGGCAGAGCGGCAAGAAATGCAAATGGTACAGTAATAATGTATGCTGACTCTATAACGCAATCCATGAAAAACGCCACACTAGAGACTAAACGCAGACGAGAAAGACAAATTGCATACAATATAGAACATAGCATCACACCACAGACCATAATCAAGGCAGTACCCAAACAAGAAACCACACTTGATGATTCAAAGATAAAATCACCACATGATCTTGCCACAGATATAGTCGAGTTAGAAATCCAGATGGAAAAATATTCTAAAGAACTTGACTTTGAGAGTGCAATAGAGTGTAGAGATAGGATAAAAAGACTGCAAAAGGAGATTGAGTCAAAGCATGGAAAATAAGCTAAAAATTCGTGGTGCAAGGCATCATAATTTAAAAAATCTTGATGTAGATATTCCAAAAAACAAGCTAGTAGTAATTAGTGGTCTGTCAGGCTCTGGAAAGTCCACCCTTGCATTTGATACAATTTATGCAGAAGGCCAGAGAAGATACGTCGAGTCACTTTCTGCTTATGCTCGACAGTTTTTAGAAATGATGGACAAGCCAGATGTTGACTCTATAGAGGGACTATCCCCTGCAATATCAATCCAGCAAAAGACAACAAGCAAAAATCCACGCTCAACTGTAGGGACAACCACAGAGATTTATGACTATATGAGATTATTATTTGCTAGAATCGGAACACCACACTGTACCAATTGTGGCAGAAAGATATCCACACAATCAATTGAGACTATATGTGATTCTGTTCTCAAAGATTTTGAGGGCCAAAGAATACTAGTTCTCTCACCAATAGTACGGCGAAAGAAAGGAACACATGAAAAGCTCTTCGAGCAGATAAAAAAAGATGGTTATTCTAGGATTCGCCTAAATGGGGAGGTTCTCAATCTAGATGATGATATAGCATCCCTTGACCGCCAGAAATGGCACGACATTGAGATAGTTGTAGATAGAATACAAGCTATGCGCTCTGAGCGCTCTAGACTCTTTGAGTCAATCCAGACTGCAATAAAAGCATCAAAGGGGGATGTCATGATACATTCAGAAAAATCAGAGAACATATTTTCACAAAATAATGCATGTCCGCACTGCGGCCTGACAGTAGGGGAATTAGAGCCCCGCACATTTTCATTTAACTCCCCATTTGGCATGTGTAAGGCATGTAGTGGTCTTGGAGTAAAGATGGAGTTTGATGCAGACTTGGTTATTCCAGACATGACAAAATCCATTCTAGATGGCGCAATAGTTCCATGGAATGGTAGATTCTCATCATTTAGACGTCAAGCACTAAAGGCAGTTGGAAAGAAATTTGGATTTAACCTAATGACTCCCATAGAGGATATAACTCCAGAACACCGGGAGATAATTTTACATGGCACCAGACACTTGATTGACTTTAAAATTGGCTCAAAGTCAAGCACGTCTTCATGGCAATATACAGACACATTTGAGGGCGTTCTTGGGAACCTGCAGCGAGTATTTACAGAGACAGATTCAGAATCAAAACGCGAATGGTTAAAGCAGTTTATGAGGGATACACCATGTAATACCTGCAAGGGTAAAAAACTAAGACCCGAATCCCTTGCAGTAAAGATTGACAAAATGGGGATAATGGATGTGTGTGATTTGTCAATTGACAACTGTTATGATTTTTTCTCCACTCTTAGTCTGAGTGAAAATGAACGTTACATAGCACGCGATATTCTAAAGGAGATTAAAGAGAGGCTAGAGTTTTTGATGAATGTAGGATTAAACTATCTCACACTGAACCGTCTTAGCTCTACACTATCGGGCGGTGAATCACAAAGAATACGACTTGCCACGCAGATAGGCTCAAACCTTACAGGCGTGATGTACGTATTAGATGAGCCTACAATTGGCCTGCATCAACGTGATAATGCTAGACTCATCAAGACATTAACAAAACTGCGAAACTTGGGAAATACAGTAATAGTTGTAGAGCATGATGAGGAAGTCATACGAAAGTCAGATTGGATTGTAGACTTGGGTCCTGGTGCAGGCATACACGGTGGAAGTATAGTTTTTGAGGGAACAGTGGATAAAATTCTAAATGGCCACAAGTCAATTACAGGAGATTATCTAAAAAAGGATGCCAGTATAACAATACAAGACAAAATCAGAAATCGCTCAGGAACTCTAAAAGTTATCGGGGCCTCAGAAAACAATTTAAAAAAAATTAACGTAGAGGTACCATTAGGACTATTTGTGTCTGTGACTGGCGTGTCAGGGTCTGGAAAATCCACGCTTGTAAATGACATTTTGCTAAAGGCACTAGAAGGGCATTTCTACAAGTCAATTAAAAAACCAGGAAAGCATAAAGAAATTACAGGTTTAGAAAATATCGACAAGGTAATAGCAATAGACCAATCCCCTATAGGCAGGACACCTCGGTCGAATCCAGCAACATACATTGGTGCATTCACACCTATACGTGACCTATATGCTAACACGCAACTTTCAAGAGAACGTGGATATGCGCCAGGGCAATTCTCATTTAATGTTGCAAACGGACGATGTTTTGCATGTGAAGGTGATGGTGTAAAGCAAATAGAGATGCAGTTCCTATCAGATGTGTATGTAAAGTGTGATGAATGTAAGGGAAGACGATATAATTCTGAGACACTTTCTGTCATGTATAAAGGAAAAAACATTGCAGACATACTAGACATGACAGTCTTGGAAGCTCTAGAATTTTTTGAGAATGTCCCGGCAATTAAGAGAAAACTTCAGACAGTGCATGATGTAGGTTTAGGGTATATCAAACTAGGACAGTCATCAACGACACTATCTGGTGGTGAGGCACAACGCGTAAAACTTGCATCAGAATTATCAAAGCGTGGAACAGGAAAGACACTATACATACTAGATGAGCCCACTACCGGCCTTCACTTTGCTGATGTTCAAAAACTGCTTGATGTTCTAAATAGGCTTGCCAATCTTGGAAATACAGTAATTGTAATAGAGCACAACATGGATGTAATTAGAAACTCTGACTGGATAATTGACTTGGGACCAGAAGGTGGAGATGAAGGTGGTGAGATAGTAGCTACCGGCACGCCTGAAAAAATGTCAAGAGCTCCAGGAAGCTATACAGGTAAGTACCTCAAAAAAGTGTTAAAGAAATGAGCTTTAACATATCAGACTTGAAAATTCCCCAGAGTCCTGGAATCTATATGATGCGAGATTCTGAAAAGAAAATCATCTATATCGGAAAGGCAAAGAATCTCAGGAATCGCGTCAGGTCGTACTTTTTAAAGAATCAAAATTACAAGACACAAAAACTAGTCAAAAACATTGCAGATATTGAATTTGTTCTAACAGATAATGAGAGTGAAGCATTTCTCCTAGAATCAAACATGATAAAAAAACACAGACCCAGATTCAACATTGAGTTAAAGGATCAGCAGAGATATACATATTTGAGAATAACTGATGAAAAGTATCCAAGATTACTAGTTGCTAGGAGGACACGGGATGGCAAGTTTTTGGGAAAGGGTAAAACATTTGGACCATTTACACATGGAAGTTCAAAGCTGCTCACCATAGGCACGCTACGCAAGTCTTTTCAGATTAGAATATGCAAGATACTACCAAAAAAAGTATGCCTAGAATATCATCTTGGTAATTGTGAAGGGCCGTGCGAGTTTGCATCTGCGCAAGACAGATATCAAAAGCACATAACCGCACTAGAAGGCGTGCTAAAGGGTAAAAATCAGACCAAAGTATTTGCACAAAAACTAGAAGATGAGATGAGATTAGCAGCAGACATGCAACAATTTGAGAGGGCAAAAGACATACGTGATACATTGGTACGGCTTGGTAGCCTACAGACAGGGCAAAAAATGGAGTATGTAAAAAATTCTGATGAGGAATATTTTGGTATAGCAGAACAAAATCAAAGTGCTATTGTGATGAATTTTAGAATGCTCAATGGAGTGATAAGGGACAGTGACAAGTTCTTTTTTGACCTAGTGGGGGACAACTCGTTTTCAAATTTTCTGTACCAGTATTATTCTACACACAGGCTTCCTCGATTTATAATAGTGAGTAGATACCCGCGGGATAGGCAGCTTTTAGAGAAAATGTTTACAGAGCAGAGAGATTCACAGGTGCAAATAATCTGCCCCAAAACAGGAAAGAGAAAAGAAATTCTAAATCTTATATCAAAAAATATTAAAACCATACAAGCCGGAGGTGGTGAGCCAGGATTAGTTGATCTAAGAGATGAATTGGGCATCCCTACACTACCAAACATCATAGAGTGTTTTGACATATCAAACCATGGCGATGATTTTGCAGTAGGGTCTATGTCTAGATTTGTAGATGGACATCCAGACAAATCTGGATATAGAAGATTTAGAATCAAGACAGTCACAGGACGGGATGATTTTGCCATGATGGGAGAAGTCATTAAACGTAGATATTCAAGGCTACTTGAAGAAAAATCAGAGATGCCAGATTTGATTCTAATTGACGGGGGTAAAGGACAGTTAAATGCGGCTCTAGACGCACTAAAGGCAGTCGGGGTGGATTTGCCATGTGCATCCCTAGCAAAAGAAAACGAAGAAGTTTACATTCCTAAAAGACCACATCCAATAGTGATTCCAAGAAAAGATGCATCATTAAAGATTCTACAACATGCACGAGATGAAGCACACAGATTTGGAGTAGCATACAATAGAGCAATACGAAAAAAGCAAATAAAATAAAAAAGGGTCTAGTTTACTTGAACGTCGCCTACCATCCATGGATGTACCAAGCAAAAGTAATCATAGCTTCCAGATTCTTCAAACGTAAATGCAAAAGTTGCATTCCCTAGAATCAGACTACTATCAAACTCACCTGTAGGACCTTCTGTTAACGTACCACTTGTTACAGTGTGTGCAGCTGTGTCACTGTTTACCCATTCCACAGTGTCGCCAACATTGATTGTGACTGATGCTGGGATGTAGCATTCGTTTGTTGTTTCACAACCCGGTACTGCGGTTCCCACGGGCATGTCAACTATCACTGTCTTTGAAGATGATACTTCCATTGGTGCCTCTGGTTCTTCCATTGGTGCCTCTGGTTCTTCCATTGGTGCCTCTGGTTCTTCCATTGGTGCCTCTGGTTCTTCCATTGGT
>JAPOPJ010000214.1 GCA_026712925.1 Nitrososphaerota archaeon | reverse complement strand
TGAAAAGTACAGGGCTTGCAAAGTTTGCCTCTGAATTTAAGAAAGTAGTTTGAATTGTATCTTTTTTTCTCGCAGAGTCTCTAGGAGGGATTCGGCTTGCTTTACCCCTTGTGTCTCTAAACTCATAGTTACAGCTGCCGAGCCTGCTGCAATATCAGAGCTGAGTCTATCATGTACAACTTCGACAATATTTGCATTAGCCGCACTAATCTCATTTACTATCTCTCTGAATGCACCAGGCCTGTCTGGCATTAGTATGGATATTTTTAAGAGTCTGCCCATACCTGCTAAACCCTTGTAAACAATCTGCCCCAACAGGTACATGTCTATATTTCCACCTGCAAGTATTGTAACTATCTTTTTTCCCGGCGATGGTTTTTTTGATAATAGATATGCCAAACCTACAGCACCGGCAGGCTCTACAACATATTTCATTCTCTCCATTAGTAGAAACATTGCCTTTGTAATTTGACTGTCATCAACTAGTACTATATCATCAATTAAATCATTAATGATTGAAAATGTAATTTGTCCTGGAACTCTAACTGATATACCATCAGCTATGGTAATCTTACCGCCTGTACTAGTAAGTAATCCTGCCTTCCAAGATTCATACATTGACGGATATGATGAAGACTGCACACCTATTACTCTAACATTTGGATTCTTCTCCTTGACTGCAAGCAATACGCCTGCTGCTAGACCACCTCCTCCTATGGGAAGGTAAATCTCATCCACATCGGGCATTTGCTCAAGTATCTCCAATCCTATAACTCCCTGCCCGGCTATTATTTCAGCATCATCAAAGGCATGAATAGAAATAGCACCTGTCTCTTTTGCAATCTCTGCGGCTTTTGTAGAGGATTCATCATAATTTGTACCCTCAAGAATTACATTTGCACCATACCATCTAGTTGCAGCCACTTTGGCCGGTGATGCATTTTTTGGCATTACTACAGTACATGGGATGTTTTCTTGCTGTGCAGCATATGCTACTCCTTGGGCATGATTCCCAGCAGAAGCTGCAATTACACCTCTTTCTTTTTCTTTTTTGCTCAATGATTGGATTTTATAATATGCGCCACGTATCTTAAAAGCACCAGTCTTTTGCTGAAACTCTGCTTTTAGATATATCTCAGAATCACACATTCTGCTAAATGTAGGAGAATAGACAAGCGGTGTCTTGCGGATTTCTTCAGTTCTTATAGAATCTGCCCTTGTTACATCATCATATGTTGGCCTCACAGAGAATCTGCCTGCCATGAGGTATATTTGATTTTTGGTAACTGTTCACATCCATACTCCTGCATCACAAAATCGACAGGCATTATTCCCATTCATGCGTAAACTACTTGGAACATAAGCAGATACTAGATTTTATCTAGTTTCTTTTAGTGTTGTGATGGTTTTCTGACTTTTTTTAGCTGTTTTTTAAGAAAATAATTTTCAGATTATTTACTGCGTAGCTCATCTCAAAGACCATCAAATTCATCTTGTAATTTAAAATATCATTTTAAAAGAAGGGGTGATTTTTATCAGTAATTTCTTCCCAACTTGTGTACATTTAACACCATACCAACAAACTCTATTATCTTGTATGTGTGGTCAGGTTTGGCATGTCTTTGTTTGCATGCCTACCACATCTTTTTTGAATTGTTCAAATATGTTAAATAGATCATTTGATTCAGAATAAAATCAGTTGGTCTGACATTTATGGTGACGCAGGCTTTGTACATACAAAAATTTACAATTACATTCGTATCAGGTATTATGTACGTAAGAGTCATCATTGTCACAATTCAATCAAGATTTTCTAAACATTTCCTTAATATTTTAAAATCAGATCTTAGCTGTTCAATGTTTTCATCGTTCACCTCTATGGGTTTTATTATATTTACATGACGTGCGGCATTACGCAAATTACACTTACTTTTGAGTGCGCGGTATTTTGTTTTATATTTGATGTTAGTTACAGGTATATTAGTAGCTTTAAGGGCATTTTCTATTTTTGGTAACAGCTTGTAAAATGCATCAATAGTCTTTTTGAGATCATGTACATCTTTGAGTTTGGAATTTACTCTCAAATTTTTAAAACTATCATCCATGCTGTCCAAAATTAATTCTACAGTATGGAGAGGATGCCAAAAGAACAAATATTCATAACTTTGAACACGAAGCCATTTCTCTTTACGTTCTTTTACTAGTTGTCGTAATTCCTTGTTAAAATTTTCAAGTATATCCACCTCTGCTTGAACTGATTTCTTCAATAGCATCGATTTAGATTCCAAGATAGTTTGCACATAGCGAGGAAGCGTGTTTGTAGATTTTGTGTTTGTGGGAGTATGAATGTGAGCAATTACCTTCAATAAATTGTAATGATTCTTGTTAGAATTTTTGCAATGGTCAAGTAATTCGTAAATATCTAATGAATGGTTTTCCTTACTCATGTTTTCATCTCCACACATTATGATGTACACACTATAATAAAATTCATTATTTAATTTTCACTCATTTAATATTTAAGGTGTCATTTTTTTTCAGTTTTGGGGTTATGGATGCTTAAAAGGCGCGTCACTTATGGTGATAGGATCATTCATGACGTAGCCTAACAAAACGACTTTTCATTTGATTTAGCAATAATTCCAGTAAAATGTCACAAACCTGTCAGTACTCTAGTTTAAACCACAAGTATCCTATTTGGATCAGTTTAGATTATTTTTCAACAGAATTGTGTTTTAGACTAAACAACCCCAAGAACTGATCACATACACACTTTACTACTATTCCACACATTCATACTCATTTTGCTTGCACCAGATAGTGTTTTCTGGCAAGTGGGTGATTCATCACATCATCAAATATCACACTTTACCCTGTATCAGATTTTATGCATAGTATTTGTAATATATCAAAATGACCATCTAGCATGATTTGGTGTTAAAACTCTATTTTTATCGAGTAATCAACAGAAAAGTTATTTTTACACTAAATTACCAACTTTACATTTGAACCGCAGATATTGCTTGAGTGCAATAACAGTGTTAAATCTTGAAAAGATGCCATTAATTTTTACAGTGAAATTAAAGTTGCATATATAGTGGTTTTTTGTAAATTCATGAAAAATCAAATATGCCACAATATTACATCATTTTGGTCCAGAGTAAACCCATACTTACACCATCCCCACATATATCACAGATTAACCATACACTGGATTAAATTCTTATAATACATAGAGAATCATCCCACATGGTCAAAACTCCAGATGAAGAGTGGAAAAAAACCGTTGCAGGGTATAGAAAAAAGTGCCAAACAATACTAGACATATCTGAGAATATCCGCTATGCTGGTGCAATAAACTCCTATGGTAGGACGCTAACTGGAATTATAAAACCAGATGTAAAACCAATGCTTGGAAGAGAGCAGTCAAAAAACGACATATTCCCACCATGCTGACATTAAGAGGCGAATCCTCCAAAAAGCTAGGAAAGATGAACTACACCCTAGTACACCACCAAAAAATTACAATACTAGTATTACAAAAGGATACTATAACATACTATACCACCATAGACAAAAAAGAAAAGGATATTGACAAGATTATATCTGGAATCCAAAAGATAATCTAGGACGGCGTAAACCCGTGATACCCGCTTGTCTGCTGATCCTTGTCTGCAAAGTTTGGCTCAAACAACGAGACCAGGTACTCGTCTGGGTCTAGGATTACAGCGTTTTTTCCAGCATCCCTATCGACTATATCTCGATATATCGTGACACCCTTTCCCCTTAGCTCCTCGACTGCTGACTTTATATCTCCCACTCGAAAGCCGATCATGATCACATTTCCTACAGCACTTCCTACATGCTCAGCAGTTAGTGATGCTGGATGAAGACTCAGCAGTGCACCGGATGTGCCCAAGTCAATCCAAGATCTGCGCTGATTCTTTATCGGTAAGCCGATCAGCTCGTGGTAAAAGTATAGCGACTTGTCAAGGTTCTTTACAGCCAAAATCACGTTGCCGACTTTTTTTATATTCACAGTATTTCTAGCTCAAAGTACGTTAAATCCTTTGTTATTGAACCTCAACCATAGTCTCAGTCCTCTCAACACCATTAATCAACTGTATCTGGTTTGTTGTCTCTTTAATCTTTGATAATTCATCTACCTGAATTATTGCCACAGCATCAAACTGGCCACTTGTAGGAAAAGAGGCAGTTACAGCATCCACTTTACGCAATCTTGCGGCAATGAGTTTCTTTGGTGACTTTACCAATACTATAGCCCTTACCAACCTAGATTCACCTCTACTTCTATTAGCGTCTCAGTCGTGACGATATTGCTAATCCTCTTAAAATCTATAACCATGCCGTTTATCTCATTGATATTACCCTGTAAAATGACGCAAATATCAGCACGGCCTGTAACTACTAGTATATCCTTGACTGCCTTGTGCTTTTTCTTCAAAGCACGTACAACTGCATCTACCGTACCCGGTTTTATCGTAATAAGGCACAATGCTCGCATACATACTATATGCATCTATATCTGATAAGTATTAGTGTCAAAAAATATTATTTCATTGTGCTGATTTTTATAACTCAGGCACGAAATCACCGCCATATCATGAAATGAGACTTGTTATCTAGGGTAAATTTATGTGATTTTTGTGAGTTTTTTGTACTAGTTTGATTTTTTGAGCAAGGTATTTGGATTCAGGTTCAAATGCTGGATCGCTTTTCAGACAAATTTCAGTACCAATCATATCTAGCCATGCCTTTGTATAGCTGGTATGATGTGCTTTTAGGTGCTCAGAGATGGTAATTCCCAGATCTTTTTCCACCATGATATCACCATGTTCAAAGGAATAGTCGCACATTCTGCAAAGGAGTAAGCCATTTGTAGGATTCATCGCATTTTTATGATCTTTTTTCCTCATTATACTATACGGGACAATATGAGCCCCTATCAGATAGTTTGGCATTTTGAATTTACAAAACACGCATTGGTTATATTCCCCCAAGAGTATTTCCCGAAAAACATGCTGTCTCTGCCGTACAGATATCATATATTCTGCACCTTTTGAAGAATAGTTACCTTCCTTCATCTCTGCCTTGACCTTACCAAGTACGTAATCTTTCAGCTTTGTCTTATCTAGACGCCACACTCCCAGACGTGCCTTGTGCGAAAGAGGCTTTTTCCAGTCAATCAGGATTTTGTCATTTCGTAGTGATGAAATCTCATTTGCTATTGCTTTGTACAGTGGGTTTTTGCTCTTGTCACTCTCGAGATCTGACATTTTACAATTCAATGACCTTGCTACAAAAACATCTAAGCCAGGCTTGTTATGCCAAATTGGTTTCTTTGCATGTTGTTGTTGATTTGAATCACCCGATTCTTTAGATATACGGCGGTCCTTTAGATTGAATACGCTCTGACCAGGCTGATTCAGATATTCCCAAACCAATTCCTCTAGTCTCTCAAATTTGGGACGATTACCATCTGTGTAGGGCTTGCAAGGCAACAAGTTGTATTGTATGTGGTAGAATAAAACAATGTCGTTGTATGAGTTTGTCGTATAACCCTGTCGAGACTGTCTTTACATGGATGTTTTCAGTGCTTGAAAACAGAATTATGCAATAGACTTTGTAATTGAGGAAAGTTAAATATGATTCAACTATACTAAATTTGATGGATGTGAAACCCGAATTGAGAAATGAAATTTTCTTAGAGATTAAATATTCTTTATTGGAAATGAAAAAGAGCAAAAAAGTTGATCTTGGCATACTGACTAGTCTATCAAACTTGGATGATCTTTTAAGAAATATTAAAACAAAATGGCTAAAGATTAATAACTCTGACGGGTATTATTTCTACAGAGGTGCAATAAGCTTGGAGCTTGCACTTGGCCAGATGGAGTACAGATTCAATAATTCACAAAAGTCAAACGATATACAAATTGTCAAAGATTCCCTAAATATTCTTCCTGCAATGGATAATGTCTTGGGGATTATCCAGTTGTATGAAATCAGTGAGAATTTAATCAATGATGTGTTACATAAAACTCGTGTCCTAAGAAATCTAGCAACAGAAACTAATCTAATTGAACCGTTAGATGTCACTATGAAGGATATAGGTATGGATGATGTGGATCGCATGCTAAAGGCTCTAAAGACCTCCGAATTTAAAAGTAAGACACAGTTCAAGCGAACATCAGTAGAAGACTTGAAAATCATGAAAGAGCTTACAATCTACGACTCAAAACCCAAACCACAGAATCGGCCATCCTTCAAGAAATGCCTCTGCCCATCACGCACTTTACTAACAGACTCATCAAGAGCACGCACTACATTAGGTGATCTCTTACATGGTACCTTGAAATTTTGTCCTACATGATTTATCACTGCAAGTGCAGATGCAGAAAAGAACTTACGAACCATTAAGAAACATCGTACCCTTACACCTTGTTTTTCATAGTGAGGATTTTACGCACAAAATCAGCAGTGGAATCCCCCATCCCAATAGGAAATGACGTTAGTGTGAGACGACAGCCTTTGTCAACACATTGTGCAGTAATGTATATCTCAAATTTCCAAGTTCCTTGTTTTTTCTTGGAGTGAGCAAGCTCGACTCCAGGTTTTTTGTCATACCTTGGGATCAGATGTTTGTCAATTGCTACTGTGTTTTCCCTTCATGTAACCCATTTTTTTGAGCTTTTCAAGTTGATATGATATTGTTCCCCCATGGTATTTTGAACCATTTGTGGGTCTGCCCTAGCAAGTTCCTTTCTTATCCACTCATCACCAAGTCTGTTTCATACATGGCCTGGCCTTGCAGTTGTAGTATAACCAGCATCAGATGCAGTTCACACAGATGATACTGCCATTATCTCCACCACACCATATAACTATACCATGATATTTTTTCCGTGTACCATCATATCATAATTATTGACGAATCCAAGAGGGTTTTGATGATATTTTCACAAGTTGATGTACTGCTCAACATATCACATATCTTGTGGTTTTTTGGTTTAGCACAAAAAATCCAAGTTTCACTAATCACTCCATTTTG